>NZ_JBHIQZ010000008.1:0-93477 GCF_042196865.1 Bartonella sp. AC130YNZD | reverse complement strand
TTGATTTCTGATTAGGAAAAAGAGCAACGATCAACGTTATTTGCTAATATATCAAACAACAAAACATGCTTAAGTCAAATTCAAACCAGCTCCCCCACACCCCTTCAAAGAGCAGTGTTTTACGGCGGATAAACGGCATTTCTCTTTAACGCTTTTACGCACAAAGCAATAAAGCAATCCCGCTTGTGACTTCACTTATAACATTGCAAGAAAATAGCTTTCACTACAACCAGAAGTAAAAGAATCCTACGATATTCGAGAACACTCATTTAACATGCAAAAACACCAACCACTCCCTTTGCTTTGCAATAAAACACCGCTTGTTTCATCGTGAATTTTTCTAAATCAGCACGCCTCAAAGAGCGGTGTTTTATCGCATAATAAGATTATCACCGCCCTTTATAGCGTGAATTTTTCCACACTTAATCTTCAGGCAAAAATTCCAACCGATCTCCTTGTTTTGTAATTTTCACCGTTGTCTCATCGTGAATTTTTCCAAATAAGATATTTTCCGCCAGTGGATCTTGAATTTCTTTTTGAATAATCCGTTTAAGCGGACGCGCACCATAGAGCGGATCATAGCCTTTATCGGCAAGAAATTTTCTCACCTCTGGCTCGATTTGCAAAGTTATTTTGCGTTCATTGAGCAAATTTTGCAAATGTTGTATCTGGATATCAACGATAGCTTCCATATCGTGACGTTGCAGCCTCTGAAAAAGGATAATCTCATCGATACGGTTTAAAAACTCCGGACGAAAAGCGGCTTTCACCACATTCATGACCTCACTTTTTGCCTGATCAACGGTTTGACCTTCAGGCAAAGCAGTTAAGAACTCAGCACCAAGATTTGAGGTCATAATCAGCAAGGTATTGCGAAAATCAACGGTACGCCCTTGACTATCGGTCAAGCGTCCCTCATCCAACACTTGCAACAAGAGATTAAAAATATCAGGATGTGCTTTTTCAATTTCGTCAAACAGAATGACCTGGTAAGGTCTTCTACGTACAGCCTCCGTCAGCCCCCCCCCCTCTTCATATCCAACATATCCAGGAGGTGCCCCAATCAGCCGCGCCCCAGCATGTTTTTCCATATATTCCGACATATCGATGCGCAACATGGCATTGGAGTCTTGGAAAAGAAAAGCGGCAAGAGCTTTGGTTAATTCGGTTTTCCCCACACCGGTAGGACCCAAAAACATGAAAGAGCCAAGGGGCCGATTAGGATCTTGCAACCCTGCGCGCGCACGGCGTACAGCGCGAGAAACAGCTTGAACAGCCTCTCCCTGCCCAATCACACGTTTGCTAATTTCATCTTCCATCCGCAACAGCGCCTCCCGTTCTGCCTCCAACATTCGATCAACAGGAATACCGGTCCAGCGCGAAACAATCCGCGCCACATGTTCAGCAGTGACCGTCTCTTCAACGAGATGATTTTGTTGGTCATCATTTTCCGCGATACTCAATTGTTTTTCGAGTTCAGGGATAACGCTATAAGCGAGCTCTCCAGCGCGTTGGAATTGTCCATCACGCTGTGCAATAGCCAAAGCATTACGGGCTTCTTCGAGTTGTTTTTTCAAATCAGCAGCATGCCCTAATTTTTGTTTCTCAGCCTGCCAAGCACTTGTCATCTCAGCGGACTGTTGTTCCAATGTTTTCAGTTCCTCCTGCACATTTTTCAAACGTTCTTTTGCTGTTGGCTCGACATCTGTTTTCAAAGCTTCCCGTTCGATCTTCAACTGTAAAATACGCCGATCAACAGCATCGAGTTCTTCCGGCTTTGAATCGACCTGCATGCGCAACCGCGCCGCCGCTTCATCGATAAGATCAATAGCTTTATCCGGCAAGAAGCGATCCGTAATATAGCGGTTAGACAAACGCGCGGCCGCAATCAAAGCACTATCAGCCAAGCGCACTTTGTGATGTTGTTCATATTTTTCCTTAATACCGCGCAAGATAGAAATAGTATCTTCCAAAGAGGGTTCAGGTACAAAGACAGGTTGAAAGCGGCGTGCCAAAGCAGCATCTTTTTCGACATATTTTCGATATTCATCGAGCGTAGTAGCGCCCACACAATGGAGTTCTCCGCGTGCAAGAGCAGGTTTTAACAAGTTAGAAGCATCCATAGGACCGTCAGATTTTCCAGCGCCAACAAGATTGTGCAATTCATCAATAAAGAGGATAATTTGTCCATTTTCAGCTTGCACCTCTGCCAGCACCGCTTTAAGGCGCTCTTCGAATTCCCCACGATATTTTGCACCAGCGATAAGCGCTCCCATATCCAGCGCATGAAGCTGTTTATCCCGCAAAGTTTCAGGCACATCGCCATTGATAATGCGCAGAGCTAACCCTTCCACAATAGCTGTTTTCCCCACCCCAGGCTCACCAATCAACACGGGATTATTTTTCGTCCGCCGTGAGAGCACCTGAATAGTGCGGCGGATTTCCTCTTCCCGCCCAATCACAGGGTCGAGTTTTCCTTCACGGGCATCTTTTGTGAGATCCCGGGCATATTTTTGCAAGGCATCATATTGTCCTTCGGCATGGGGGCTTGTTGCTGTTTTTCCTTTCCGCAGCGCATTAATTGCCCGATTAAGCGCTTGCGGGGTCAATCCTCCACTTGTTAAAATATCGGCTGTTTTTGCGGTCTTTTCCATGATCAGCGCTTGCAACATGCGCTCCACGGTCACAAATTGATCACCGGCTTTTTTCGCAATATCCTCAGCCAGCGCGAAAACTTTTGCCAATGGCTGCGAAAGATAGAGCTGTCCATTTCCCCCTTGCACCTTAGGCAAAGCATTAAGTGCTTCTTTTAGCGCCTTTTGAATAAGAGTAAGATCACCACCAGCGTTTTGGATAAGCGATGCAGCCAATCCTTGAGAATCATCTAACAACACTTTCAGGAAATGCTCCGGCATAAACTGCTGATGATCAGAAGCAAGAGCGCTATTTTGTGCTGATTGTAAAAAACCCTGCACGCGTTCGCTATATTTTTCCAAGTTCATTTTTTTTCCTTAAATCTCAAGCCACCACCACACTTTAACCTCTCCAATATTCCACACAAGAAACATCCAGAAAGGATTATCCATCCTCTAAAAACACCGCGAAAAAAGCAGCATGAAGAAGAACCATAGTGCTAAAAAGAATATGGGTTTCTACAAGCCTCATAGCAAGAGGGAGAAAAAAAATACGCTATCATTTTAAATAAAAACCGCAACTTTTCTTATACCCCACATCATCACTCCCCTTTTTAAACTCTCACCCACAAACTCCACTATTAAAACTTAAATTTGAACAGCAGAAAAGGAGCATGCAAAAACATTTCAAACAAAGCAGTCTTTACAGCATATAGTTTAGAGTAAACATTAAAGTATTTTCTATATTTTTACTTAAAAAATTATTGAATATATGCTTTAATACTTATAAAGTTGCAATATATATTATTAATATAGAGGATTTGAGTATGTACCGTACTGTAAAAAAGGTTATTTTAATACTTTTAATCCTTCTGATAAGTAAACCAAGCTATGCCATCTTTGCCGGCAAAGTTATTACAATAGAGCATGAATGGCCTGAAAATGCATTATTTGATCTATTTGTTTTCACCCAGCAAATAAATTACGATGGTGGGCCTAACTCCATCTATTTCTGGGGAAATAAATTTGAATTCCAAAACGGGAAAAGTGGACAAATTGGTTTTTTCAACAGGAGCGGCCGTACCATTCATTTTTCTATCTGGAATGCAACGGGATGGAAGGGTAATACATGTAAGCATTTTACCCAGGAAGGTTCAGGAGTACGATGTGAAATCAAGTTTCCATGGGAGATGGGACGCAGATATCAATTATATGTTGAAAAAAATGAAAATCTAGTTACAGCGAAAGTAGTCGATTTTATAACGGGTAAAAAAGTGAATATTGGGACCATAGAAGTACCAAATACATTTGGCAAACTCCGTAAATCTTCAAGTTTTGTTGAAGACCATTCTCGTTGGAAGAGACATCTTTCCTCTTGTTATGATTTAAGTCCGCAAAGTTCAATTTTTTTTGATCCTAATGGCTTAAAACAAAACAAGCTACACGAAGGGAGTCTGAAAGTTTCTAATCAAGGAAAGTGCCGAGATTCTCACCTCATCCAAACATCATGTACATTCACTTTTTGCATGACAAGTATAAGCGACCTTGGAGGTTTAGCCTCGCCTACTGCTGGACCAGAAATACAAATTTCCAATGGGAAAGATCTGTCTGCACAAACAATTTCTAACGTCTTGAAACAAAAAGAGCTTGTCGTTATTCGTTCAAAAGATCGTTCTTGGGCACCCAACATCTTTTTGCCATCTCCTGATTTATTTAAGTGGAAATCAATCTTTATAGATCATCTAGCGGCTTCCAGTTCTACGCTTCACACCACTCACGGCACACAAAAGATAACCACAGGTCAAAAGATTATGTATATGTCTGATGGAAAAACTTGGAAAATTATGAAAAGAAACTAGCTTTTTTCTTCTTGATAAGCCCCCTCACTCCCCTTTGAAAACAACTGGGGGGTGAGGAAGTTTTTTTTCATTTCCCCACCACGGCTCCCTTTCCCAGTTATTTTTTCGAGCCCTGCTCTCATCCCCTTTAGCTCCCCACATCACCATACTTTCCAGGGCATTTTCTCCATTCTCACCCCCTTTCAAAACCACAACACCCTTTAATAAAAGCCTCACCTCCCTCTTCTATCACCCTCACACCATCCCTTCACGCATCCCTTTGCACTACCCCGCCTCTTATCCACACCCTCCCCTTGTCCATAGGCACTCTCCCATTCCCCCCTCTTCTCCCATCACACATTTACGACTTACAGCACTCTTCATTCCAGCTTCCCTCCTCGATTCACAGTCTCTTCACCCCCCATTTATCTCACCCCATCCATGCCAGATAAAAGCCCAACGTGACCCTAAAACACGCACAACACATAAATCCATAAATCCTCCGCTTCACTTTTACAGATTCACATTTTTACGTTTTTACACATTCACAGAAAACAGCCAAATAAAATTTCCACATCACCACCCGCGCTGCTCTGTAAACACTGTTCTGAAAACGAATCCAGCTTTTTGCCTAGTACCCTTACAGTCTCCACCCCCCAAAAAAGACAGCACTTCACCAGGCTCAACAAATTAAGCCCTATCCTGAATATTCAAGCTCTTCACTCCTCCTTCAAATAGCGCCGTTTTACGGTATAACAGAATAGAAAATTTTTCATTTTTCTTGCCAATCTCCTGAAATTACTTTATCACTTAAAGTGTAATTTTGGTCGTCTACGCAGCGATCAAGAGGGATTCAAAAACCCTAAGCTCTAGCGTAAAATGAGCCCACTTTTGTGGGTATCCCGGAATTCCGGGAGTTTTTGCCATGTCCAGGTGCGTTTCCGCACTAAAAGCAAAAAAACTGACTAGAGCTCAGTATTTTGACTCCCGGAATACCAATGCGAGGGCGCTCGCAACCGGAGGGGGGCTTGAAGTGCCAACTAAAAATCCACATTTTATCGACATTTTGATAGGCAAAAGAATCCGTCACAGACGCATTTCAATAGGACTTTCCCAAAAAGCATTAGGAAGCCATTTAGGTGTCAGTTTTCAACAAATCCAAAAATACGAAAAAGGCTTAAGTCGTGTAAGCGTAGGGTATTTACTCAAAATCGCCCAAAAACTGGATATCCCTATAAGCTTTTTTTATGCAGACATTGCCACAAAAGAAGATCTTCCCACAAAAGAAACTCTCTTACACCACGACCAATACACCTATAGCGAAAAAGAACACACTCTTTTGAAAAATTTTAGAGAGCTCCAGCCGAAAAAACAAAAAGCAATCTTGTGGTTGATTTCTGATTAGGAAAAAGAGCAACAATTAACATACCCCCTGCCTAAAGTTTCCCATACCTGATATCACCATACCTCCAAGAATGATATTTTACGGCATGTAAGATAATTCACACTATAGCTCCTCGTTTTCTGTTTTCATTATTGCTTCAAGTCAAGCTGATTAAGGATTGGCAGCTGAGTTTTTAAGTTTGACTATTCGTAGCAAAGCGGAGTTAAACAAAAATGACATTGTCGCTCAAAACCATGCCCCCTATTGCGTTTACGAGACAGTGGAACCGTATCAAGAAGGCAAAGCCCCGAAAAAAACATATAAGCGGCTAAGTAAAAATCAAAAATTGAATCTATGACGTTGAAAAAGCTGCTCTATGTTGGATTATCTCCACGTCCTCTAAATCTCAGAAAAATGATTTAAAACATTTGTTTCATTGATGAGCCAATCATTGAGATCGAACAATTAACAAAGAACGGTTCACCAATATCCTAATAGCCAATAAACAGAATAATCCACTCAATCCAGAAAGAAGGAACAATTTTCCAGCCGAAGTGTGACCTAAAACAAACGCTCCAACAAAGGGCGCCACCAACATAGCTAAATTTTGTATAGACTGCACCCATCCGGAAGCCACCCCAATCTGTTCATTGAAATTGCTTACCAGATAAACGTTAGAAGATATGGAAAAGTAAGCGCTAACCATTCCAATAAGGAAAAAACAGAGCAACAAAGTCTCAATACGGAGTAAATCAAAGTAAAAAAAGCACACAGAGATCATGACAAAACCAATCATTGTTGACATTGCCGGCATTAACAACTCTGATATTTTGCCTGTAAGGGGTTTATGCTTAGATTGTTTCACACTCCAAAACCCATAGAGAAAATTACCGATTGCCGAAGCCGATACCAGCATCCCAAGAGCTTGTTTATTCATTTTCATTGCACTAAGAATAACTGGCAACTGATTATTCACCATAAAGATCATGGCAAAATACACAAACATCACCGCCACATAGGCATACCAAGTTGTCCCATAAAGCCTATGCTTTGATTTTATGGTATTCGCTGTTTTTATCATGAGTGACGAGACAGGTTGTGCACCAAGACAACAAAACACGATAAAGCCTAGCAATGTCAAAAATCCAGAAAACAATAAAGTATATGTGTCTGACAAAAGTACAGACAGAGCACTCCCCAAAGCAGGTCCTATCATCTTTGCTGCGCTATTGATCATGTTAAGCACAGAATAGTAACGAGTCCGTCCGTTTTCAGGCACCGAATTTGCACTAAGAACGGAAATTGCAGGCATGGCTAGACTGTTGAATGTCGCTCGAATAACTGCCAGTATAATAAATCCTTGCAGACTCGTCGCCATCAATAAACCGACAGTACAGAGTGCCCGTAACAGCAGTGACGCCCGCAACCAATGGATCATAGAACGGTGACTTACCAACATTCCAATTGGCTTAGACAGAACGATACCAGGTAATAATGTTGCCGCTCCAATCAAAGCGACGTCATATTGATCAGCTTTCCACGTGAACACAGATACGGTCAAAATCACGATATAATCAATCCAGCCCCCAAATGACACCATACCATTACCCAGCAAAAGCACCAACAAGCGATTTTTTATTGCCCCGTCTCTTTGCACCAAAACACGCGCCCCTCTTTTTCCTTAGCAATACTGATTAGATGATCAATTCTTCCCTCATACCCTAAAGGCATCAACAACTTTCACGCAACAAAGCACCAACAAGCAATTTTTTGTTACCCCATCTCTTTGCACCAAAACACGCGCCCCTCTTTTTCGTTAGCAATACTGATTGGACTATCAATTCTTCCCTCACACCCTAAAGGCATCAACAACTTTCACGCAACAAAGCACTAACAAGCGATTTTTTGTTACCCCGTCTCTTTGCACCAAAACACGCGCGCCCTCTTTTTTCCTTAGCAATACTGATTGGACTATCAATTTTTCCTCACACCCTAAAGGCACCAACAACCTTCTTGCAACAAGGCACCATCGACCTTCATGCAACAAAGCAATTTATAATTATCCATGGTAAACAAAACCTTTGGGAATAAGTCTTAGATATGTATTAAAACTTCCATCGTTGATTGAACTTAATCTGCGTCTTTGCGAATGACGATAATAAGCAAGCCGTTAATCCAGCTCTTAAATAGATTGATATAGGATAATCCCGCGCGCCTCCCCTTCAGTTCCCATACAAAAACGCTTTAGCGTTCTTTCTCAAGAAGAATATCCCCTTTATTCTTCTTCATCACTTACTTGTGGTGGGGGTGGTAAAATATAAGAGCCTGAAAGCCAACGATTAAGATCAATAGCTCGGCACCGTGTGGAACAAAAAGGATAAGAAGATTTTTGTGACATCTGACCACAAATAGGACAAGGATGCGGAGGACGGGTCTCTTTTTGCAAATTTAGCTCTTTTTGTTCTTGGCACACCTTTGTCATTGGCTTCTTCATTAACTTTTCTTCTGTTGCTTTTTTTTCATTTTTGCATTTCTCTTTTTGTTGCTTTTCACCTTGCAGTGATCTTACCTTAAAGTTTTTCTAATGCGTTTGTTCAGCCCAGTGAGTGAAAAGTGGATAGTGATAAGCGGTCAAGAGATCGGCTGTTTCAGCCAAAGGCAATCCCACAACATTAGAATAAGAACCCGTGATATGGACAACAAAAGCCCCTGCTTTTCCTTGGATAGCGTAGCCACCTGCTTTCCCTTGCCATTCTCCTGAAGCAAGGTAAGCCTTCATCATAGCAGAAGTTAAGCGTCTAAAGCGAACACGACTTTCAACCAATTTTACGGTTATTTTTCCACGTTCATTGAGCGCACAAATGGCACCATAGACCTTATGCGAACGCCCAGAAAGGTATCGTAAACATTCATAAGCCTCATCCTCGCTTTCTGGTTTGGGGAATATGGTCCGCCCAACAGCCACCACCGTATCAGCCGCCAAGATAATCATTTTCTGTCCAGGTAATTTTTCTTGACCATTCTGCAACTCGTCTTGACCATTCTGACTGTACCAGCACAAAATTTTTTGGGCTTTCAGTGCTTTTTCTTTTGCCAAACGTTTGGCAAGGTTTGCAGGATGTTCTTTTAATTTTGGCGTTTCATCAATATCGCTTGCATAAACCTGCTGGGGATCAATCCCTATTTGTGCCAAGAGCGCTAAACGCCTTGGCGAAGCGGAGGCAAGCACCAAATGAATTTCTTCTGTAAGAGTATCTGCCAAACGTTTTTCCCCCACTCTCTTATATTTCTCATTTCCACCCCTTCACAATCGACTTCCCTCTCGCCCCCTTAAGCGCCCCTTTAGCGCTCCCTTTTAAGCGCTATTGATCTCCTTATCCTTTTTCCGCAACGATTTTACAGTTTTTCAAGGCTCTTCAAACACTCCTCTTTTTTCACTCATGAAAAGCAAGCTAAAAAACTATTAAAAAATAATAGAAATAATATGATAGCTTTTAGAAAAAAGTGCAAGCCACCCACGAGGCTACTTATAGCGATATGTAATACGCCCTTTTGTCAAATCATAAGGTGTCATTTCCACCATGATTTTATCACCGGCCAACACCCTAATACGATTTTTCCGCATTCTACCAGCGGTATGGGCAATAATTTCATGATCATTTTCCAGTTTCACACGAAACATCGCGTTAGGTAAGAGTTCAGTAACGATACCAGAAAATTCTAAAACTTCTTCTTTTGACATAAACAAACATTTCCTTTACAGTGCACATATTTTGTTAAGCTGCGCGTTATTTCCAGCGTTCATACCCTATTTTCTTAAGTTTGTGAATAAAAATTCCACAAAAAGGGAAAGGTTTTTCAAGTTTACTCTTCCATGCTCTCAAAAAACATCACCCCACACCTTAAGAATCAAAACTTTTTTCCACCAATTTTACCCGCTAATTTCCTTCAATTTTTATGATGATTTTGGTTTCAGTGTGACAAGAAATTACGCTATTTTTTTCCCCTAAAGCATTTTCCCAACACCTCTGACTAATCCCTCCACAACTTACGAACAATCATCCTCCCTCCAACTTTTCCTCACCTTCCACACCTTAAACATGCGCCCTTCAGATAAACACCACTCCCCTACGACAGAAGCCCCTCCTTTTCTCAAAAACCTTCTCCATTCTTCACTCACCATTCACAACATGCTTCACTGCCCCACACTTCATACTCTATGCATTTCCCATACAGCCTTCTCCATTTTCTTTCTCTTCACACACTTCCTCTAAGCCACTCCTTCCATTTATGTTGCTCTTCCTATCTTCGAAAACACGATCCCTATACATTGCGTATCATTAACCACAACGCCTCTTTTTGCACATTTCCGTTTTCACGCTTTTACATATTTACAGAATAAAGCCAAATGAAACTTCCACCCCGCACCACTCTATAAACAATAGTATTACCCCAGCTTCTTGCCTAGCCAATCTCCCCCAAGCACTTCAGATCACCCCACATCCACGGACTTCAGCCCCCTTCAAATGACACCACTTCATCAAGTACCATAAAAACAAAGCGCTATCTCCTCACACCATCCTTCACGCATCCCTTCGCACCACCGCCTCTTACCCCCTCTAGTCTGTTCATTCCTATTCCACCCCCACACTCTCTTCTCCCTTCAATCTCCCGCAGGCTTCATCCCAGCTTACCACTCCATTCACAAAAACTCTTTCCCCCATTTATCTCACCACATTCCATGCCATGCCAAAAGCATACACCCCACATAAAGTCCCAGCTTCCTTTTTTACATATTTCCGTTTTTACGCTTTTGCATATTTACAGAAAGCAGAAAATCTGTAAAAAATGCATTACACAATAACGTTTTCAACAACTGTCATCAAAATCTCGCCTCCCTTTTCATCTAAATTCCCCTATTTTCACTTAAATGATAGATATAAACCGCCCTATTATTGTATTGAGCAGCATAAATTTTTTCGACAAATTCTAGCGATCAAAAGGGTGCATAAGAAGCATTTTACGACTTTTAAAAGAATTTTTATTTACATTCAGTGCTTTTTTGTAACGTAGAAGAGTACATTTAATTAATTGACTATAAGAATAGTTTGAAATAAGAGAAGCTTTTCGTTTTTCTCGTTCAACATCCACAACGATAACTCATTCTTATAAATCAATTTTTTTCGTAATACAAAACGCACCAAAAGGAATAGACCTGCGTTGCATATTCACACGTTTGTTTTAAAGAAAGATCTCTCAACGCTCCATCACACCCATTTTGCAAAACGCTACCCGTAAAGGAATGGTAAGCTCCCATGAAGTGTATAAAATCCATTCAGCCCTCCCCTATCTTTACGCTTATGGAGAAACAAGTTTACGCTTATGGAAGAACAAAGCCGGCATCATCACAAAACTCTGCCAGCTCCCAATGTTGCAGACAGCCTTCAGTTCAAGAGATAATTCATTAAAGGCATGCCTTTCTTGCACAGTTTTGCCCCACATGCACGACCCACCACTTATGATGTATAAGCAAATAATTTTAATTGATTTAATATGAGAGAACTGGTGATGAGAAATTTTATTATATTCAGCAACGCTCTTCACGGTAAAATGGTTATTTATTATTATAAATCAATATCTTAATAAAGAAGAGAGTCATCATCAAGACGCTTACCTTTTTCTAAAAAAAGGCTTCATACTGAAAGAAAACATCTAAAACTTAGATAAAAAAAAAGGTTTGCCTCTAATAAACAAACCTCTGCAGAAAATTATTCACATAACTTTCAAAATTTTAAATTAATCCCTCTAGAAGCAATAAAAACGCTTTAGAAGCACCAAAATGAATACGAATATCAATTTAACACAATGTTAAGAAAAATCAAGAACAAAAAATTTTTATCGTTAATGCACCTTTAAAAAACGAGGCTTCTTAACCCACGCGGCTCAAAAGTCCGGGGCTTCTCTACAAACGCCCCCAAGCCAATCAATCCCTTCATCTCTCTCAAAAGACAGCATAAAAGGTTCACAGTACAAGTCTTCGCTAAAAAAAATATCAATCGCCAGCGCTCATAAAAGCCAGCGTTGGTATAAAAGATCAGATTATCGAACAATCTTGCTGAAATGTCTTCCCAATAAATAAAAAAGAAGCGGATTCTTAAATATTTCCGCCTCTTTAACAATAAAAATTATGATGAGGGATTATTAAAAAATTTCAAGACTGAGAAGGGAACCAATTTGATAACAATTCATACCTTACAGGATCATCAGCGCATTGCCCACCACCACATTCCAGTATGGTAGAAATCAAATTTGCCGCAATCAAAAACACAAATAAGAAACTTGCCGCTTTACTCAAGACTGGAAAAGGAGAAAATTCTTTGAACTTGTGTGCCAACTCGCCTAAAATCATGACAAATGAGACAGCAAAGATACAAAGGACAGAAATAATGAAAGCCCAAGTATAAAAATGCAATCCAAAGAACGTTGAACCATATCCTAAATCATCGGGTGTGATATGCAAAAACACTTGCCGTGCTGCCACAGCACTGGTTACCATACAACCAAGAATAACCATACCATAATGGGTATTTTTCACCTTATGGTGAATATTGAGTAAGAACCCACAACCTGCCAGCATCAATCCAACGCGCTGCAGCAAACAAAGGGGACAAGGTAACTCAAACTTTACCAATTGATAATAAAAAGCCACCACCAAGACAATAGATAACCCAAAGAGTCCTAGCGTATTCATAAAGATGACGAAGTGAGGATTTTTTTGTTCAACATGTTCCATGGCTATTCTCTCAAAAAGATAAATTTAAAGTAGAAGTTGCGTGATGATTGAAAGTGAGAAGAATGACAACGAATAAAATTACCCACAAAGCATAACTTATATTTTTTTTACCACACATAGTCGTTACTGCAGTACCTAAAGCGATTAAAAATGGAAGAAACATAGCTTTTAAATCTCCTTTACATCCGTTGTTTAACTCT
Organism: Bartonella sp. AC130YNZD; assembly: GCF_042196865.1. Taxonomy (NCBI): domain Bacteria; kingdom Pseudomonadati; phylum Pseudomonadota; class Alphaproteobacteria; order Hyphomicrobiales; family Bartonellaceae; genus Bartonella; species Bartonella sp. AC130YNZD. The sequence goes on along the minus strand of NZ_JBHIQZ010000008.1, from coordinate 80,629 downwards.
TATTTATTTCAGCGTTCACCATATTACAAAATTGGGCAAAAAAGAGACCATGGATTTATTATTCACAATTCGTCACTCGCGATTGATATTGCCATTATATTTAAGTGAAAAAACGATATAATCGCTCAGAAGCACATCTCAACAAAAGCGTTGATTATTCGCTTCCCCTTATATCAGCCATTGTTAAAGATATATCGACAATTATAAAGATTATATCCCCCACTCACAAAAGAATCACTTGAACAACAAAATAAATAGGCTTTGAAATCGAGTGATATACATCTCTTTTTTTCTCAAAAGAATATCCTCATTTTGCAACACATTTTTGACATAAAAATCTCTTTTTCTCATAAGCAATGTTTCAAATTGCAACAGATTTTATATCATATGGTGATCTGGTTTATTTTAGCAAATAAAAAATAAGACATTTTTTTAAAAAAACTTATAATCAACGGCTTTTCCCCAATACATTTTTCCCTCTTATCTTAAATAAAAGACAATGCCGCAAGCTCAACAGCCTCATGGGTCCCACACCACCCCTTGACATTCCCCTTCCCCCCTCACAAGCAGTGCTTCATGCCTTCAATACTTTAGTTTTTCATCTCTCGAGATCCCCTTTAAATTTTTAGCTTTCAGCCTTATTTGAAAAATAACTGTTTCTCTGTCATCAATTGGCTTTGCAAAGAGAATATAAAACTTTAAAAAAATAATGATAAAGAATCGCATTGAACCTTTGAAAAGGATAGAGAATGATGAAAAAATCATGTGATGTGGCGATTTTAATGGGGAGCCAATCGGATTGGCAAACGATGTGCCATAGTGCTGATATTTTGACGAATCTTGGTATTTCTCATAGTTCGCATATTGTCTCAGCACACCGAACTCCTGAGCGCCTTTATCAATTTGCAAAAGAAGCAAAAGAAGCAGGGTTTAAAGTTTTAATTGCCGGTGCGGGGGGTGCAGCGCATCTTCCAGGTATGTTAGCAGCCCTTACTCCTCTTCCTGTTTTTGGCGTTCCAGTGCATTCTCACTCTCTTTCTGGTCAAGATTCTTTGCTTTCAATCGTGCAAATGCCAGCAGGGATACCCGTCGGCACATTAGCAATTGGCAAAGCAGGCGCAATTAATGCAGCACTTTTAGCCGCAGCTGTTATGGCCGTTTATGACCATGATCTCGCCCAACGATTAGAAGATTGGCGTCAACAACAAACAGCCAATGTCGCCCAAACGCCTGTAACGGAGGTTTAAAATGGCACCGTTTTCCACCCCCCCCTCCAACACCACCTCGTCCAACACCACTCCCTTCACCATGTTACCTCCAGGCAGCGTCATTGGTTTAATCGGGGGCGGACAATTAGCACGGATGCTCGCCATAGCGGCTGCAGAATTAGGATTTCGAACCGTTATTTTTTGCCCTGAAGCCGATTGCCCAGCCGCTCAAACAGCAAACAACCATATTGTTTCCTCCTATGACGATATATCAGCTTTAGATCATTTTATTTCTCAGTGTGATGTTGTCAGCTATGAATTTGAAAATCTTTCGCTTCAAACGGTTCAATATGTAGAAAAGAGTAAGCCTGTTTATCCTTCTTCCAAAGCATTAGAGATCACGCAAGATCGACTTTTTGAGAAGCAATTTTTGCGTGATCAAGGGATTGGCACCGCGTTATGGCACGCTGTTGACAATTCTTCTTCTCTTCTTTCCGCTCTTGATACCTTAGGCGGACGTGGTCTTTTAAAGACGCGTCGTTTTGGTTATGACGGAAAAAACCAGATCAAGCTTGATCACCCAGATGAACAAACCCTTGACGAAGCCTTAAGGACTTTTCAAGAACAGCCTTGTATTTTGGAAGAAATAGTTCCTTTTTTATCGGAAATTTCGGTTCTCTCGGCCCGCACAAAACAAGGAGAACATATTTTTTATGATTGCCCTGAAAACCAACACAAGAATGGAATTCTTCATAAGTCCTTTGTTCCATCACATATTCCACTTGACGTGCAAAAAGCGGCTCAAGAAATCAGTGTAACAGTCATGGATGCCCTCGATTATGTTGGTGTTCTTTGTATTGAACTTTTTGTCTTAACGAATGGTCACCTTTTAGTGAATGAATTAGCACCGCGTGTCCATAATTCTGGTCATTGGACACAAAAGGCATGCATAACTTCACAATTTGAACAGCATATCCGTACTATTTGCGGACTTCCCTTAGGCAGTCCCTATCGCCATAGCGATTGCCAAATGACCAATCTTCTTGGTAACAATTTTAGCACGTTAAAATATTTTCTGAAGCAAGAGCGCACCTCGATCCATTTATATGGCAAAAGCACTGTTCACCCCAACCGCAAAATGGGGCATGTCATCCAATTACTGGGACCAGCCAACAAATCTTAAGCCCACATATATACAAATACTTTTTCACACTTTTTCCCAAATGAACTGAAAAAACAACCTCCCCCCACACCGATATCCAGCGGCTCCAAAGCGCCCCTAACCTTTTAATTCGCCCCTGAAAGGGCGTGAAGCCCTCCTACAAGCTCCTTCTCTCTTAAAACATCACCTCCTTTTCCCCTCCAAACCGCTTCATCCTACACGAACATCTCATCCGCCCTCAAAAACAAAGCTTCACTCCACACCGATATCCAAGCAGCACAACAAGCGCTCCCAACCCTTCAACTCCACCCCCTTAGCTCTTCTCCCCTTCCTTTTCTCAAAAACATCCCCCCACGGCTCAAAACAATCCATCAGCCCCCAACTTCCCCTCAACGGATACCTTCCACAGCATAAATATCCCCCATAACATACGCAGCCCCTTCATTTTTCTTTTAATGCCAATCTTTAAGAAATAGACTGATTTATTGCACCCCATAGATACCAATCCCCATGATTGCGCTTTTATTGTCTCTAGCTTTTCTTCTTATGTTCATTTTTTTACAAAAGCATTTTCACAAAAGCATCGTTTTGTTTTCCATAAAATCGCTGCAAAGAGGTAAAACGTATTACTCTCCCCAAACAACTCTCGAGAATTCGGCCCAATATCGGCCAGACGATAGCCCCCTCCAGCATAGCAACTTTCTTCTTTTTCTCCTCTCTCTTTTTCCTTCAACGGATAGAAGATTTTCTCCTTTCATTAATTCCCCCCAACACATTCCTCGAAAAGGTTTCCTGAACTTCTCCCCAAAGGCTTAAGTTTCTTCTTTTCAGATCAATTTTTCTTCTCTCACAAAACCCTCCCCTTTTTTAGTGCATCAATTTTCTCACCTTTTAATCCTGTTAAGACAATGAATTATAAGGCACATCACCACCGCATAATGCGCATTGATTTTATGGCATCTCTTTATTGCATCTCGCACAATTCTTTATGAACTCCCCTTATCGTAAACGCACTTTGTTTACGCATATTCTTAACCACCCATAAGAGATTGTCTGTAACTCTCTAATCCTGCTCAGCAATGACATTCGTCACCCCCAACAGACCAGCGCTTCATGAAATTCCCACAATTTTTCTCAATCCAAGCTTCTTTCAAGAGCACCTAATAATTTATAAAATATAAATGTTTATTTTATTATCCTGATAAAGCTAAACTATACTTTTTAATACTATCATTTTAATACTATCATTGCCTTTAAAACGCTCATTGTGCGAAAAAATACTTCATTTCTAACAATAATAAAATAATTTCGCTTGTATCTTATCTTAATATGTGATCAACGTTCAGCACAAACTTAGATCTTTTTATAGCAAAAATACCATACAAAAGGGGAAAATAATGGAGGGGATCTCTTCAAACAAACTCAAAAATGAAAACAATGAAAATAAAGAAGAAACTTTAAATGAGGCACAGTCTGTTCCTCCCCAAAAACGTAAAGGGGGTCCATTTAGACATATGTTGTTCCTTTTTCTTTTAACTTTTCGTAAACCCTTTGTTTTCGTAACGAAAATCCTGTCGATAGGCTTTTTATTAATGACAGGAATTCTTTGTCTAATATACCTCACAGGAGGAAGAGAAACACTGCCCCTATTGATCGGGATACCAATGATCATTACGTCAGCTCTCTTTGGCATTTGCAACATGTATATAAATTGGTATTATGACATACTTTTATTACGTCTATCGCCAGACAATGTGAAGCTTTCACTCTTTCAATAAACATCATCATAGACCACCCTTGGGAAGGTCAAATTTTTTCTGCAACATGGATATTAAAAAGAATTCAAACTATCCACATTCAAGAGCCAAAGTGTATTCTCAGTATACTGGCTCCCTTATTGGATAATTTGAATTCCCCATCTGCTCGACAATATCCAGCACTCCACCCACGTAGAAATAATTGGGTTGCAAAGAATCATAAACTATTGCCTTAAAAGAGAAATTTATGCATAATCTTTCACTCTAACCGCACAGATTTAATCCCTCATTAAAAGTACCGAGCGCTCCGCTCCGTCCCTGATCTCCACATCAAAGATATAATTACAGGATATGATTACAGCACTAAGCTTATCCATTCCCAAACCAAATATCCTCTCACCCCTCACGTAAAATAAAAAGCCTCAAACAGAAGACACTTGTGTTGCCAATTTACGCACTTGTTTTACCACGCGCTTATTTTAAAGAAACATTTGGCCAATGCACATTGCCCCACCACTTCACAACAGCAGCCCCTGTCATAGAGCATAAAAACTCTCGATAATAGCTTAAACATTCATAGTGCACCACCCTCTTTAAACTTATGAAGCGTAAACACCAACCTCATCATACCGCTTTGCCAGTCTCCAATGTTACAACACTCTTAGCATTTGAAAGCATTCATAAAAGACCGTTTTATTCCTTATCTTCAAGTATCTTTACCATAGATCAATCCCGCTTGTGATATGCAAGCAGCGAATGCTATGCTTAAAGATACACAGATTTGCAATGAGAAAACCTTAAGACTATGCGAAACTCTTATTTTACTATGTTTTCTCTGAACAATAGAAATTTATCCTTATCAATTCATCATCTTCGTCATCATCATGCGGTTTATTTTTTAGGTTTTAAGAATAAGCCTTAAGAATATCCTCATACACGAACAAAAAACACCTCATGTTATAAATTTTACATGAGCCTTACTAAACGATGATATTTTACGAAAAAACAGGATTATTTTCTCACAAATAGGAAGCTTTTACTTTTTTCACTCTTTGTGCTTTTTTGTGTCCTTCTTTTTACGAGAAAATTTTTACCTCCAAGGCAACCATTAACACACACTATAGGAATTTGTAAGGGATATACCCTTGACAAGAATAAGACTTCTTGTTAGATCTCTCCTACTTTTTTTGCAATTTTCACTTATCGTTGTGCTAATGAAGTGTGTTAATGCGTACCTTAAGAGTACGTTTTTCTTTTTGTGATCACAGTGAAAAAGTGTATCGTGTGATGTTATCATGCAAGTACGATATCGCAATGCAATGTTCATTAAAGTGAGCAGTCTATTGGGGTTGTGGTATTGTATTTTCGTGTTTTAATATGTATTATAGTATTTTGTTACGTAAACTATTTAAACGGTGAATATGATGAAAATTAAAAATTCGCTTAAAGCACTAAAAGAGCGCCACCGTAACAATCGTTTGGTGCGTCGTAAGGGTCGTGTTTATATTCTTAATAAAACGAATCCACGTTTTAGAGCACGTCAGGGCTAATTCTTTAGGGTCAATGTTTTTATGCCTACTTTAATTGTAGGCTTAAAAATTTTTTCTTGCGTTTTTTTGGTTATAAGTCCGTTGATTACAAGTCTAGTATTTGATAATATTTGGTGATTTACCTTTTGGGGGCTTGTTTTTATGGATTTTTCTATTTTTTTAAAAGCCTTTCGATTTTTTCAGCTGCGTTTTTTCTGTATTTTCCAGCGCGCGTTTTTTCTTTCTTTTGTTAGCGTTTTTTGTTTTGTTCCTTCGAGCTATGGACAAAATCCTCCTTCTCTTCCTGAAGATCGGCCTTCTCCACAATCGCTTTTACCGTTAGATGATCTTATTCCCAATTCTCCTCCCCCTTCCTCAACGCCCTCCGATTCTGATTCTTCGGCGGTTATTCTTGAAGATCTTGACAAAGAGCAGCTTTTCCATGTTGACAGAGTTAAGCAGCGCAAAGAAGCAGAAATTTCACGTTTACTCAAAGAATTGAAATATTGTGCTGATGTTGCTAAAGCGAAAAAGATCAGTCAACAGCTTCAACATTTATGGTCCCAATCGGGGAGCGAGACGATTGATCTTTTGATGTCATGGGCTGAAAATGCACTCAACAGCGACGATTATGGACTTGCGCTTGATTATATTGATAATGCTCTTGCACTTTTACCTACTCATGCTGAAGCTTGGATAAGACGCGCTTGGATTCACATTCAACTGAACGATTTCAAACTTGCCCTGCTTGATCTCAACCATGCTCTTGAACTTGAGCCGCGCAATTATAGTGCTTTTTTTGAACTTGGCGTTGTCATGGAAGCAACGGAGCGTCCAAAACTTGCTCTTAAAGCTTATGAAACAGCATTGGATTACTATCCACAAATGCGCAGGATTCAAAAGCGCGTGCAAGCTCTGTTAGACGAACAATCACCCCAAGCTCTTTAAAACCATTCAAAAACAAGACACTTTACGGCATCTTTTCAAACCTAGTTAAGACGCAAGCCGGTTTCACATTCCACTCAATAAACTGCCCCTGCTTATAATCACACCATCAACCCCCACACAATTCACAGTGCTTTTTTTGAATTTTGACCTTTTTTGTATTGCAAGCAGCGTCCAAACACTTCCGATATACCCCCTACAGAATTTCTTCTCATAGCAAGCAAACGCTTCCACACCGGAGTCCTCTTCACGCCGTTTCTTCTTTTCACACCTTCTATCATGGATAAAAAAAAATTTGTAAACACGATCCTCAAAAAATACTTTTTGAAAAAAGCTTAAAACATCGCTTAGCACCTCTGATAAACTATCATCATCTGTTTTTTATTTCTAAGCTTCAACCATAGCAGCACATACCGTATCGGCTCTCCTCCACCCCTCAAAATTGATAAAACAGCCCTGAAATATGGATTCACAAAGCAAAAACTTCAAAGACGCAACACCAATTCAACCAACATCCTTGAATAAGAAATATTTCCCTTCAAACCTCCTCCAAGTATTCCCGCGAAACATAAAAATCAAGCATTGTCCCAAAAGAGCCAATCAAGCCATTGCCAATAAACCGTTCTGCGTCACTCAAACACCCACCCCCACTCATATTTTTTTCTTTTTTACTTTGAATAAGCCATCCATCATACAGCCATTTCGAGAAACCACCAGCAAGGTTATAAAAACTCTCCTGAAATACTTTTTGAAAAAGAAGAGAGCGAGGTTATTTTATCTCTAGCAGAAGCTCTGAAATTGTTTTATATTAAGGAGGGTGTTCTGCGCTTCTCGACAGGAAATAACGTATTCCTGAGACCTTAATGATCTCCAAGGGAGCTGTCCCTGATCAAGCCCGTGGGCTTTTTCATATGGCGCCCACCTATTTGTATAGGTTCCCGGGATCAGCTTTTTCCATCGGCTGTTGTGGATCACCCTTTATTTGTATAACTTTTTTGCATAAAAATTTTTCCAGCTAAAATTGAGAGCGTCCTTTTACATAAGACCAATGACGATACTCTCTTTTCAAGAAATAAAAATTACGATAGGCTTTATTTTATAAAACAGACAGCACTTACAAATAATCCCCTCTGTGAATCTGCTTCATCCCTTCCCGCTTCATCCCTTCGCACGCAAGCAGCGCGAGAGCGGTTTATCGCATCAAGATGCCCCCTAAAGAGCACACACTTTTTTCATGCTTTTTTTTCATGAGCACAGCTCTTGTCCTAACAGAGATTTACAAAACGCCAACAATGGATAAAATACCAGCATCTTATAAAATAATTGACGAGACAATGACAAATAATCCCCTCTATGAATCTGCTTCATCCCTTCGCACACAGCAACGCAAAAGCGGTTTATCGCGTCGTGATGCTCTTTTAACAGAAGAGCGCACACTCTTTTCGCAGCGTGCTTGTTGCCACTTTATTGAATACCTTGAAAAGAAGGGCACCGATTTTTCACGCCTCATTTTAGCAGGCTATTGGCCCATTAAATCGGAAATTGACCCGCGTCCTTTACTGGATGCTGTAGCGTTACGCGGTGGGCATTTAGCCTTACCAGCAGTTCTTGATTCCACCACCATGATTTTCCGTGCATTTTCGCCCAGCACGATTTTAGAGCCCATGCGTTTTGGCACCTTTGGTCCGGGTGCAGACAATGGCGTTGTTGCCCCCAATAATATTATTGTTCCGCTTTCTGCGTTTGATCGTCAATGTCACCGTCTTGGCTATGGAGGAGGATACTATGACCGTGCTGTTGCAGCTCTTGAAAAACAAGGGCATCAAATGACATTATGGGGCATAGGATTTTCATGTCAGGAGGTTTCCTCTATTCCCGCAGCAGAACATGATCTACAGGTACAAGGAATTTTTACAGAAAAAGGTTTCTTAAAATGTTAAAATGTGATTAAAGTGCCTATGCGTTTTTTATTTTTAGGTGACATTGTTGGTAGCACAGGCTGTAAAGCTGTTTTTGAATACCTTCCTCAACTGATTGAGCAATGGCAGCTTGATTTTGTTGTGGTAAATGGTGAAAATGCCTCTGGTGGTTTTGGTCTCACACAAGAAACGTATCAAGATCTTTTGATAACCGGTGTTGATGTTGTCACCACAGGTAATCATGCTTTTTCTCACAAAGAAGCATTGCAGTATGCCCATGAGAGTGATCGTTTTTTACGCCCTGCCAATTTTTCGAAAGAAACTCCCGGAAAAGGTTCTGGTGTTTTTACGGCAAAAAATGGCGCCCGTGTTCTTGTCGCCAATCTGTTGGGCAACGTTTTTATGCCGTGTAAAGTAGAAGATCCATTTGAAACAGCGGAAAATATTCTGCTTGCCTGTTCGTTGATGGAGCAAGCCGATACGATTATTTTTGACTTTCACGCAGAAACGACAAGCGAGAAGCAATGTTTTGGCCATTTTCTTGACGGTCGTGTGAGTGTTATCGTTGGCACCCATACGCATATTCCCACGGCTGACGCGCAAATCTTAGAAGGTGGGAGCGCCTATTTAACAGATGCAGGCATGTGTGGAGATTATAACTCATCTCTTGGAATGGATAAAGAAGAACCCTTACACCGTTTTCTTTATAAGACGAAGCAAGATCGTTTTGAACCGGCGCGTGGTCCCGCCACCCTTTGTGGTTTAGCGGTTGAGATTTCAGATCGCACCGGTTTAGCAGAAAAGGTCTCGGCGGTACGGATTGGTCCTCATTTAAAGCCTGAAGTTCCGGATTTTTGGTAGCTTCTTTTAAGCCACCCCTTTGATAGTTTCTTTCCAAGATTTCCTTTTGAGAACTCTATTTGGCAAGACGACTTTTCCAGCCCTTCCCAAATCCCTACTAAAAACACCCCGCCCTCCAATTTACCTAATACAGCAACTTTTCTAGCACAAACAAGTCACTCTTTTAAAAAAAATAAAGGATAAAATTTTTCGTGATTTTTTAAACGATGAGAAGGAGGTTTTATTTCGACATTTCTGCGGGGGGGGGAGGAGAAATGTTAACCCCCTTCTCTAAAAAGAGCTTTATATAATAATTTATTATTTAGCAAGAGCCTCTTTAATCTTTTTTTAATTCTAACGAAAATTTAATCTTAAAATTGCTTTCTGCTTTTTAAGTTTGAGCTCTCTAAAACTTTTCAAAAGAATGTGCTCTTCTTTGCTTGCGATCCTTTCATCACAGCAATACAAGACGTTTTCTTTTGTCGAGAGATCAGCGTAAAAAAAGGAAATGGGAACATTAAGAATGTCGGCAATTTCCTGTAAACGCCCAGCTCCTATACGATTAGAGCCTTTTTCATATTTTTGGATTTGTTGAAAAGTCACCCCTAACTGGCTGCCTAATTTCTTTTGCGACCTTCCGATCATTGTTCTTTTAAAGCGAATTTTTCTGCCTATCGAAATATCGTTAAAGTGTGGATTTTTAGTTTGCACTTCAAGCTCCCCTACCGGTTGCGAGCGCCTCTTATGCGTATTCCGGGAGTCAAAAACACTGAGTTCAGTCAGCTTTTTTGCTTTTAGTGCTAGAGAGCACCTGGACATAACAAAAACTCCCGGAATCTCGCAATACTTATAAAGCAGGCTAATGTCTCATCTTGGATTTTCAGGCTTTGGGTTCCACCATTCAACCACACTGTACGACGAGAACCTTGGTGCTTGTTCATAAAATAATTTCTGGAGACCAGCAATAAAAATTAAAACAGTGTTTTTATCTCATGAGACAATCAAACACAAAATTGCTTTCTGTTTTTGAGGTTTGAGTTCTCTAAAACTTTTCAAAAGGATGTGCTCTTCTTTGCTTGAGATCTCATCATCATAAGGATACAAGACGTCTTCTTTTGTTGAGAGACCAGAATAAAAAAAAGGAAATGGGAACATTAAGAATATCGGCAATTTCTTGTAAACGCCCCGCCCCTATACGATTGAAGCCTTTTTCATATTTTTAGATTTGTTGAAAAGTCACCCCTAACTGGCTGCCTAATTTCTTTTGCGACCTTCCGATCATTGTTCTTTTAAAGCGAATTTTTTTGCCAATCGAAATGTCGTTAAAATGTGGATTTTTAGCTTTCACTTCAAGCTCCCCTGCCGGTTGCGAGCGCCTCTTATGCGTATTCCGGGAGTCTGAAAGTACTGAGTTCGAATCAGCTTTTTTTGCTTTTAGTGCTAGAGAGCACTTGGACATAGCAAAAACTCCCGGAATCCCGGGACACCCACAAAAGTAGGCTAATCTTATGTACTGAACTTTAGGGCTTTCAGACCCTACTGATCGCTGCGTAGACGACCAAAGTTACCCTTCAAGGTATAAAGTAATTTCAGGAAATTGGCAATAAAATTTAAAACAGTGTTTTTATTTCATGAGATAATCAAACACAAAAATGCTTTCTGTTTTTGAGGTTTGAGCTCTCTAAAACTTTTCAAAAGAATGTATTCTTCTTTACTTGAGATCTCATCATCACAAGGATACAAGACGTTTTCCTTTGTTGAGAGACCAGAATAAAAAAAGGAAATGGGAACATTAAGAATATCGGCAATTTCTTGTAAACGCCCCGCCCCTATACGATTGAAGCCTTTTTCATATTTTTGGATTTGTTGAAAGGTTACTCCTAACTGGCTGCCTAATTTCTTTTGCGACATTCCAATCATTGTTCTTTTAAAGCGAATTTTTTTGCCAATCGAAATATCGTTAAAATGTGGATTTTTAGCTTTCACTTCAAGCTCCCCTGCCGGTTGCGAGCGCCCTCGCATTGGTATTCCGGGAGTCTGAAAGTACTGAGTTCAGTCAGCTTTTTTTGCTTTTAGTGCTAGAGAGCACTTGGACATGGCAAAAACTCCCGGAATCCCGGGACACCCACAAAAGTAGGCTAATCTTATGTACTGAACTTTAGGGCTTTCAGACCCTACTGATCGCTGCGTAGACGACCAAAGTTACCCTTCAAGGTATAAAGTAATTTCAGGAAATTGGCAATAAAATTTAAAAACAGTGTTTGTTTTATGAGCTCCATCCCCCACCTCTCAAACTCTTATGCTCGCTCGTAAAAACCATGAGATAAAACCCACGTTTATTGAGAGGATTAACAACCCTTGATTCTTGAGATCAAGCCTCCAAAAAGCACACCTAAAAATATATCGCCCCCTCCCAAAGCCATTCTTTGGAGCATATCTTTGAAAGCTTTACACTGTGATGCGTTGGATTTTTGCGCCACAACGGATTCATTTTTCTTCCAACTTTTCAAAATTCACGATCAAGATGATAGACACGATTGACGTTTGTTTCTCCCTTTGCCGCCAATGGAACAAGATAAGAGGGCTGCAATCACAAGAGAAACAACAAGCGCGCAAATCCGTCGCCATAACGGGAGCCGCTTGCAAATGCTCTGTTCCACGAGACGGTTGCCCTCTCGCCCATCAAGCTTTATTTGCGCCCTCAAGCGATTGAATTCTTGAACATGCATAAAACGATTTTCAAAAATCGTCTCTGTAATCCGCGCGGTTCCCTCAACCCCGTGTCATGAAAGCATGCCCCCACACAACAGCCACCCCCCAAGCAACCTCTCAAAGCCATTCTTTGGAGCATATCTTTGAAAGCTTTACACTGTAATGCGTTGGATTTTTGCACCACAACGGACTAATTTTTCTTCTAATCTCTCAAATCCACGATCAAGATGATAAACACGATTGACGATTGTTTCCCCCTTTGCCGCCAATGCCGCAATCACAAGAGAAACAGAAGCACGCAAATCCGTCGCCATGACAGGAGCCCCTTGCAAATTCTCTGTTCCATAGACAGTTGCCGTCTGCCCATCAAGCTTTATCTGTGCCCCTAAGCGATTGAGTTCTTGAACATGCATAAAACGATTTTCGAAAACCGTCTCTGTAATATGCGCGATTCCTTCAGCCCGTGTCATGAGCGCCATGAATTGCGCTTGGAGATCGGTTGGAAAAGCAGGATAAGGTCCTGTTTTAATATCAATGGGCATAATTTTGGTGTTCTTTGGATTTCGCTTAATATGAATTCCTTGAGGTTCTATTTGAATCTCGAGTCCTGTTTTTTGGAGCACCTTAAGCACTTTTGTGAGATGATTAGGATTTGCATTTTTAAGAAAGACATCTCCTCCCGTCATAGCAACAGCCATTGCATATGTTCCCGCTTCGATTCGATCAGCAATAACGCGTACTCTAGCACCGTTGAGTTTTTTAACCCCTTCAATTGTAAGCGTTGTTGTTCCTTCACCAGTTATTTGAGCCCCCATAGCATTCAGGGTTCGAATAAGGTTTGTCACTTCTGGCTCACAAGCCGCATTCTCAAGAGTGGTTGTTCCCTTTGCCATTGTCGCCGCCATCAGCAGCACATGGGTTCCACCAACAGTGACTTTAGGGAAACGATAGTGAGCACCTTTTAACCCCTTTAGCGCTTTTGCATGAACATATCCATTTTCGATAGTAATCTGTACGCCTAAAGTTTTAAGTCCCTCAAGGATAAAATCGACAGGTCTTGTTCCAATAGCGCATCCTCCAGGAAGCGAAACATAAGCCTCTGCGCATCGTGCAAGCAGAGGTCCAATAACCCAAAAGCTTGCACGCATTTTTTTCACCAGTTCGTATGGTGCCCGTGTTGTAGCTATTTTTTGCGCCGTAAAATGAATTGTTCTTGAATTCACGCATTCATCGTTAAACTCTTGTCCATCAACGGCATATCCAACACCATGATTATTGAGAATACGAATAAGCAATTCAACATCGGCCAGATGCGGAATATTTTCTAAAGTGAGCGTTTCTTCTGTTAAAAGCGCCGCAATCATAAGAGGCAATGCAGCATTTTTTGCCCCAGAAATAGGAATTGTTCCTTTAAGTTTTTCTCCCCCAACAATTTGAATAGAATCCATCGTATTTTCCCTCTTTTCCTTTGTGCCTGCCCTTCCAAAGGATTGTCCCCCTTCGGGAAGTTATGCTTTATTAATCGTTTTAGAACGCATTCTAACTATGAGAACAAATTATTGAGAAGTTTGGTTGCAAAAATTTACTAAAAAACATTTTTTTGCATTTTAGAGCTCTGGTTGTGCTCTTTTTCGGCTTTGCTCTTTTCGACGTTTCAGGTTTTGACGCAATTGTTGTGCCAATCTTTCTTGACGTCGTTTTGCTTTTTCATCTTGATGATTAATTTCATTTTGTTTTTGATGCATTTGTGTCATTGCGCAACCTTTTAAACAGTGTTGAGCTTCTATCCAAGCAACTCATAACCTTAAATATTTAAGCATATAAGAAACATATGTCATGACATAAGATACGTTTTCTTGCAAGAATATACAAATGTTCTCTTGCCTATTTTCTGACAATATGGCACAAGACAGCGCAAAGATTGAAAAGGGCTGCGGTAGCTCAGTGGTAGAGCACTCCCTTGGTAAGGGAGAGGTCGAGAGTTCAATCCTCTCTCGCAGCACCATTTTATTCTTCTTTTGCCTCTCTCTTCTTGCCCTTATAAGTCTTCCCTATAAGCCTAAATCTTTTCCCCCAACCTTCATCGGCTTCATCAAATCCTCCATCCTTTAAACCATGCGCTTCAATAGCTTCAAAATCAATGGACTCAATAACATGCTTAATCTCTAAAATGCTTTGCGAATGGCTTTTGAAATTGACCGCCCCCCAAAGAATAGTCCCCCTCCTATTGGCTTTCCCCTCTTTCCTTTCTGTAAGATTTGCCCTATCCTTCTCTTTGCCAAGCCTCACTGTTGCAACAGCTCTTGGCGCTTGAGTGCGATATAAGCATTTTTATTTTTTCAATATTTTATTTCTTGAATATTTTTCCCACAAGCTCACCCTGTTTGTAATATGCAAACAAACGATTTTACTTGATTCAATATAAGAGCGTTTGAATAAGAAAACTAAAAACATCTCACACTATTTCGGGCTCTCATTGAAATTCAAATTGAATCTCAATAATGAATTATTATAAACTCATTGTTTGAACATATCCCATTGATACCTTTATCCGCCGAAAAACGAATAATCTTATCTTTCTAACCTCTCTATCCACCTCAAGCAACACAAGCATTCCCTCTAAAAATTAGAATAAGCTTCATCGATCTTATTCGTCATTTACAACAGATCTAACAGAGCCATTTCCAGAACCTCCTCTCAACTCAATTCCTTCCCCATTCTCCCCACCCCTTACCAAAAGCAAAAACCAAACAGTGATAAAGTCCCTCTCAATAAAGCTTTCACTAAGCCACCCCACTCTCCCATATGGCAAACATCTCATATAACAGACATCCCCATATACTAGGCATCCCATATACCAGAAAATTGATAGCCCGCCGTTTCAAAGAAGATCCCTCATTGCCAATTTTATACACTATGATTTTCCTCGTGCTCTAAGCCATCCCTCTTTCAACACGCATCTTTTTTATACGAATACTTTAATTGATACGGATAGCGTTATTCCTCTTGCATAAGAGCCCCAAGAGCGAAAAGTTCTCTCTCTCTGTTCTATTAAAATCAATCACCCCTCTTCGCTTACAGTTCACAAACAGAAAGATTCGTATGGCGAAAAACTTTCCAAGAAAAGCATATCTCTTCGTAAGAAGCCTCCCAATAAACGAGATTATGAATCGTCTCAAGAGCTACAGCCCATGCCGCAATTTTGGCAACGGGCCCCAATAGTACCAACTTACTTTTTCATAAAGTAAGATAGGGTGCGCAATGTTTATAATCTCTGGGGGTATAATCTACGGACTTTATAATCTACGGGGCTTGACCGTTATACCCCTCACGATATTATTCACAGGCGCCAGTATGAAATTTACGAACGCCGGCATAAAATGGCTGTGAAATGAGCTTAGAGCGAGATATCTTTATTAAAACAAGTGCGTGAATGTACAAGAACAAGTATATTTCATTTGGAGTATTTTGGATATTCCCTACTCTCCCCACCTTAGGACAACCATTTTGGCTACAGATCCCCTTATATTTTCTGCTGTCATACCTCCTCCAATAAGCTAAAACCCCACATATGTGGGGTTTTAGCCAGTACCACACCTTTATTTAGACACATTATGATCATTATAACCATTTTTATTAAATACGTTTTTACGTATATTTTCAACACAAAAATAACACATATTGATTTATTTAACAGAAATCAATTAAATATTCATGATAATCATTAAAAGTTAAAATGATGAAATTATTATTCAGAACGTACGTCATAATATTTATAACGTTTTTTTCTGTATTCATATTATTGGGTTGTACTCAAGTAAGCGACCTTGCTGAATACGATAAGCTTTACCAAAAATATGTCCATGAAAATTACACTCATTTAGCATATTCTCAGAAATTAGAAAAAGCAAAAAAAGAGGTAGAATATTTAAAAGCGTATATGGAAAAAACTGTAAGTATAGCCCATGACAAAAGTCAATTTTGGAAGTATTTAATCACATTGCCCCGTAATCCTCCAGAATTCAATATTTTAAGACATTATCACATATTGCTTGTTTTTTGTGGACGCTTTTTGATTTATGGCAAGGTGATAAAACGATGCCCACACTTACATTTAACGACTTACCAACAAGACCGAAGGCTTTTAAAGCTAACGAGATGAAATACAGGAAAGATTGGGATTATATAGAAAATATTTTCCTCAAAGCAAAGTTTGAAACAAACTTTGATGATCCAATGTTTGCGTACGCAGAAAAATTTTTGGATTCTCCCAATGGCATTAGTCGAAAAGAACAAACTCTTCAGACAGAGCAGCTCATAATAGGCAATGAACTCACTCGTTTTAGAAACACAGCAACAATGTGCGTTATGGCTAGACAGGTATACCTTGCAATGATGCCCATAGAAGATGTAAAACCACTCGTAAGATATAGCGCTTTGGAAAGATGGAAGCAGTATCTAAAAAATCTTTAAACGGACAATAAAACGCCTTTCAAATACTTCTAAAGAACCATTAAGCTCCCCCTCACAATGACTATAATCAAGCACTAAGAGGGTATAAAAAACAATGTTAATTAAACAGTCTTTATTGAGAAGCGTCTTAATTATCGCTCTTTTAACAACGCATCTTTTTTATTATTCAAAGGGATATACTCATTCGAATGAAGTATTCTCTTCAAAAGAGATTACAGAAAGAGAGAGATTTTTCTGCATTTTCCTTGTTAATGGAAGTCGCTGGTGGGAAGAAAAATTCTACCAAATTCTCTGATAGAAAAAACATTTTTTTAGAAAACAAGCAGCAGTTATCGCAACTGCTCTATGAAAAACATATCAATATAATAAAAAAATGGCAGAATATAATCAACAAACGACATCATGTATTTAATACTCTGTGCACCCTTATAGAATTAGAAATAGACGCAATGCGACATGTGAATGAAGCAAAACACTCTCATGAGCATACAGATCTCTCAAACCTTATGAAACACATAGAGACATATCAAGAGCGTATAGCTAAAAACAAGAAAGAACTTGAGAAACTTGATCATGAAATTGAGATCTTATACAAAGTTATCATAGAGTATACAAAATTACCATAAACTTTGATCTATTCATTCCATAACTTTATGAAAATTGCTTCTCAAAGAGTATGCTGCATTTTTAAGCGTTTTGAACTGTATCTCCTCTCATTTAGAGACAATAGCCCCAAGTACAGCCATGCCATTCAATACAATTTTCACCATATTTATAACATAAAAATAACACATGTCGATACATTCAAAAGAGATCAATTAAACGATCTTATAAAATAAGAGCAATACACAAAGTGGCTGTATTTAATGATAGTAAATGAAGACGATTATTATGGAATTCTTGGTATAAGCTACGCATGCAACGATAAACAGATAAAATCTGCTTTTCGTAAATTAGCTCTGCAATACCACCCTGATCATAATTCTAGTACCGAAGCAGAACAAAAATTCAGAAAAATCCTTGAAGCCTATGAAGTTCTTAAAGATCCTCAAAAGAGAGCTGCTTACAATCAGTTCTATCATGAAACTTTTAAATATAATCACAAGGCTTCTGAAATTAGTAGAAACCAAGAGAACAGACGACAAGATAATACCGAGCATGTAATTGGTAGTATCATGAATGTAATTTTCATTATTTGTGGAATAATACCTATACTGTGTTATATAATTTCGTTTTTTACGTGGAATATACCACTAGGAATAATAAGTATAGGGTTATTAATTTTCATCAGTATAAAAGGATATTTGGTAAATATTGGTGCATTTATCTTCGGGATCATACTAATATCATTTATCAAATTTATATGGAGAAGTATCTATTGATCAGTGCTTTTGAAGAGCTTTAAGAGCGACCCACAGTGAATTCACAAAATGTGGTCATTTTTGATTTTCTATAACAAGGTAGTGTAGAAAAACATAAAGATTATAATATCTCTATCCGTTCTTTCCCTATTCTCCCGTTTTCCCTACCCTTCTATTTTCTTCCACAATCCGCCCCCCAACCTTTCCCCAACAAGCCTACTTGACTCCACACAGACTTTTTCTCATGTCCCTACATCCTTTTCCCCATATTGGCTAAAAAACGCCCCTCAAACGACTCTTTCTCAATAAACAAAAGCACCACAAGGACCATTTCCTCTCCAATGAAAAAGCACTTGTCCGGCAACTTCGCCATCATGGGGACTTTCATCGCGCCCCCAAACACGGCACAACACAAAAGCGGACAGAACCGCACCCCACATCCCCTATCTCACTTCCCTAACATCTTCCCCCAAAATACTTCGTTATCTCTCTTATTTTTCACTTGACTGCCCCTCTGAAACACCTTCTTCCATTTTCCCAAGCAATAGCTGTCACGCGAAGTCTCTCTCCCTTCAACACCCACCTGCTTTTCCGCTTACTTCTTGCCTTATGACTAAAGCTTGCCTCTCCTCAACGCTACACAAGATCCCTTCCCACCCCGTCTCATTCTCGTTTTCCCCTCCAGCATACGCTTTGTCTTCATTCCAAGCACCCTTTCCCCCCCCTCCTTCAAAGCAATTTCTGTTCTTATATGAAAACCTGTCCCAACACTCTTAATTTGCTGTACCATCTTCTCCAACGCCTCATTAAAACGGTTAATTTCATTTTCAAGCTTGCAAATATACGCTTCATCACGATAAGCCCGTTTAATCAAAGGGGGCATATCCGGCCAATAGAGCATTAAATCCACCCATTCACGTTGAGAAATCCATAATCCCCCTTGACATTGTGCTTTATGTTCTGCTGGAAAGCTCTTTTGCATGAAATGAGGGATCAAAATTTCAGGTTTTTTTGTTTTAATTTCTAATAAGCCATTTTTTCCCACAAAAGCATCGGGGGAAAATCCTTGTCCGCGATCATCTGCCAAAACAAAGCCAATACATTCAGGTTCTGTATGTGTAAGTTCCCCATAAAGCTGTCGTGCGATTGGTTCTAATTCAGTCCCGCGTCGCTGAGAAAGCGTTGTTCCTTCATCAACAGTTTTTCCTGTAATTCTTTCTCCCGCCAATTTCATCATCACACTCTGATAGCGTGACGTTTTTTGCCCCTGTTTTTTTTGCGCCATAACCATCTCAAACAAAGAAGCCGTAATCAAACCATTACGCACTTTCTGCCATTCTTCTGTTCCTTGAATACAATCGATAATGATTGGCATAGTATTTCTCCCCTTCATCTTTAAGGTGTTTTGTAATATATCCTCTTTAAAGCATTCACCTTTTTTTAAGCTGTTTCCCTCACACGGACTAAAGACAACAACATCCTTCAATATTGTGCCCCAAAAAACACAAAAACTGCTGCCCCCTTACATCTCCCCCGTGTCCCAATACGTCTAAACAAACTTTAACGACCTCCCCGTCAAACACCTCCTTTCATTTTCCAGCATGCTTTACGTATCATTCCAAGCTCCCTACTTGCGTGCCGCAAAAACATAAAAACCAGCTCCTTTCCCCCTTGAACGTGCCTTTTTATAGGTTGGAACTTGTCTGTACTGCTGCGTCTCTTCCCTAAAAGCCTCATTTTTGTTCTCCAGCATGCTTTCGTATCACTCCAAGTCACTGGATGACGACCTGCCCCTTCATTGCCTTATCCCCTCCCAATGAACCAGCCGGCAACTTTCTCCCCACAAGCGCCCGCAATTTCTCATATATAGGCTCTTTTCTTCATACCCCCCTTTCTCATATTGGCTAAGAAAATCCCCGCAAAGCTCTCCCCCTAAGCTTCTCCCCCAAGAACGAAAGCATAACGCACACCATTGTCACCGCAATGAAAAAGCACCTGGGCCCATCATTGCGGCTTCTTTTTTCAACCCTGCTACTGCACGACGGAAAAATCATGGCGGCAATATTCTTCCTCCAATTTTTTTACCATAGACTGAGCCACCTCTTGCGATATAAAAAGTATAGCGTTGTGTTTTTGTGGTTCGAGTCTGATTAAATTTCGCATATTTCCAGCATAATAAAGTGGAATCCCTTGATACGAAGTCTTGAGATAACTTGGCATGTTTACCACCAATAATCTGTCAAGACATCACATGGGCGTAAACGATGCTGTTTTTCATAAGAGCCATAGAGATTATCTTCATAATCGCAAGCCGCTCTTTCATTTAAACAAGCATGATAAGCTTCACTATTCAAAATGAAGGGCTGCAATTGTGTATTTTCTTCATTCATTTCATGATTGTCGACATAAAAATCAGCGATTTGTTCCGTAACATCTTCAGCATGAGAAGTTGTCAGATCGAGTCGTAAAACTCTATAAACAGTTTCACATTCTTCAATCAGTTCGAGCACTTCTTCGATTTCATCGATTGGTCCTTCATAAGTATTAGGATTTTCATCTTCGCATAAAACGATAATGATTTCATCCTCTTTAACGAATGGAATATTTTTCATGATTTCCCCCTTTAGATAGTTGATAAAGCATAGCCTTGTCTTGACAAGACTAAATATAGCGTTAGTCTTATCTCCTCTATAGGAGAGATGTCAACCATTTTATCCTTCATAAAAGATATATTTTAAATCTCTGCGGGGTTCAAATGACATATGTAAAGAAAAATCTATTATTCTTTGTTCCTCTCATGCCCCTTTGTTGTTCTCTATTTGTTCTTACAAAATTGCAATTATAAACACACAGGAGAGATAAAATGAGTGACATAATATTAATAAAATACTGGAGTCGCCTTGATTCAAAAGCACAGAAGGAAGTTATTTTGAAGCTTCGTCAATTGGTCGCCGCAAAAGAGTCAAAATCGCCTGTCTCTCTTGCGGAGAGAGTTTCGAAATAAGCTCTATAAATTCTTTATCTTCAGGGCTAGCCCCTTTACCGTAAAGAATATAATTCATACTGATATTAATTTCGTGACAAATTCGCGAAAGAGATTCGATTGTTGGTTCTTTTCCTTCAGAAAGAATAGAATGAAGGTACCCCGCGCCTTTACCGGCAGCGAGGGAGATAGATCTTTTTGACCGCCCACTTTTTTCCAAAGCGATTCTTAATCTTTGACGCCAACCATCGATATTCATAATTTCACCATATAGCGCGTCTTTTTAAAAAAACACGTCCTTTTTATAAAACGGGCTTGCATTATCCTCTAAAAAGGATAAAATTAAGGAAACAAATTTTACTTTTTAGGGGGAATTTTTTTTATTTTTAGATCATAAAAACACTTTAACCACCCTACCGGATATAAAAGACCACCTCCAAAGCTTCTGCCCAAAAGCAAGTACGTTGAGAATGTGTGGTATTCTTTATTCTTTCCATCACCGCAATCTTAAATCGTAAGTTTGCATGCGCTTCAAGCACAGCCAATCATTTATAAGCATCGTAAAGAAGCCTCTAATCATCATCGAACAGAGCCAAAAGCAACACAAGTTAAATCCTTATTTGAGCTTTTATCATCAATAAAAATGTATAAAAAAGAAGAAAGTAGATTGCAGTATGAAACACGCTAATCAACAAGAAACTCCTCATTATGAATCGTCTAGGCTTCCATATGTTTGTTGGTATCAAAATGACTTTCTAGGAGGTGTACGTGGGATGCGCGCACACGAAATTGGAATCTATACGATTCTTCTCAATGAAATGTATGCCCGTGGCCGACCTTTAGAAATATCGAAAGAACGTTTAGCGCGTCTTTGTGGTTGTGACAAGCGAACTTTTGTTAATGTTTTAGAGATGCTCATCCAAGAGGGTAAGATTTTAAATTTAGCCAATGGATTATGGAACAAGCGTTGCGAAAATGTTTTTCAAGAGCGTGAAAAATTGCTTGAACAAAAATCCTTTGCGGGTCGTTCTTCGGCAAAAAAACGCAAGAAAATCAATGCAGAGATGCAACAACTGCTTAACGAAAGTACAAAAGATGTTGCACAAAGCTCAAAAGCTCAAAAGGCAGAAGAAAAGGAAACACCTTACGGTGTTTTAGAAAAGAAAATTTTGTTTGATGAGATAGAACCTTGTTTTTCCTGCGAAGAGAGTTTTGAACAAAGCGATCATCCATCACCCTTATCGGCTCTTGATTCACCTCTCCCTTCTCCTCCACAAGAAGAAGCGGAGCAAAAAAACGCCTCCCCTTTAAACGCTCGCCAAGCCGAGTTCACTCCCGCCCCTATCGCGCAAATTGTCACGGGGGAAAAAACAAAATCCGACACCACTCTTCCCCCCAGCAATCTTCCTGCCTCCGTCCCTCCTTCTTCCAACAAAAAAACCACAACCTCAGTTGCCAAAGGGCATCGTCTTCCTGAGCATTGGCAAGCAGACATCAAGGCGGCAGTTTCAGAAGGCTTGAGTGAAAGCCAAGCCCATTGGCAAGAAAAGAAGTTTCGCGACTATTGGCAAGCCAAAGGCGGCAAAGAAGCACTCAAAGTAGACTGGCAAGCCACATGGCGCAACTGGTTTCGCCGTGAGATCGAACGGCAAGAACAGCAAAAACAGGGAGGATCCTCATCTTTTACCTCTGAGAACAACGACACGCTTTACCGCAGTTTGATCAACTATAGCGACAATTTTTGACATCACAAAAACAATGTATTTTTCAAGCACGGGCGGGGATAAAAATGTTTCAAAACCACAACAGCATCGGACAAAATAACACAGAACAAAACAAAGTGCGGCAAAACAACAATGAAATAAGCTCTTCACACAGCAAAACGAGACAACATCACCCATTTTGCTCTCATCACAAAAGCGTTTTCCCCACGCAAGTCCCTCCACAGGCTCCCCAACATACACCCCCCAATACACACCCCCCCACACCACACCCCAACAGAACTCCAGCATGCACCACCCCCTCACAGGCATATCCACACCCACCTTCTTGCATCATTCCTCCTTTCCACCTTCCTCCTTTTCCCAAGGCGCCACTTCCCATGCTCTTGGCAAACAAACATCAATAGAGCCATTTCAGAAGGCTTGAGTGAGAGCAAGCCCTTTAGCAAGAAAAGAGCGGCAAAGAAGCTCTCAAAGTAGACTGGCAAGCCCCATAGCACTACGGGACTTTACGATCAGATCAAACGGTGAGAACAGCAAAAACAGAGTCCTCACTTCTCACATCTTGAGAAAAACGACAATAATATCACGAATGACCATGAGCACAATTTTTGAAATCAAACAAAAACTTATCTCACAAGCAGATAGAATAGCAGAAATGCTTCTTCCCCAAGGGCACAAACGAGGCAACAATTGGATTGTAGGCAACACACGTGGTGAAGCTGGTCAAAGTTTATCGATTTGCTTGAGTGGTAGTAAAGCAGGACTTTGGTATGATTTTGCAGAAGGCACTGGAGGAGATCTTTTAGACCTTTGGTGTGAAGTCAAAGGCATTAGCCTTTCTCAAGCCTTAGAAGAAGCACGCGCGACTCTCAATCTGACACGCCCCAAACCCTTTATGGCGCCCCATCGTTCCTATCGCCGTCCACCGGTTCCTACAGGGCAGAACCCGCAGAATCTTGTAAAAACCTATCTCCACGAAGAACGCCGCATTCCTCTAGAAATTATAAAGCGTTACCGCATAGGAGAAGATGGTGAAAAAATCATTTTTCCCTTTTATAAACCCGACGGCACCCTTGCTTTAGTCAAAGAACGGCTCGCACAAGCAGGAGCAAAAACCAAACCAACAGCCTCCCAATGTGAACCGATTTTATTTGGTTGGCAAGCCCTTTACCCCACAAACCACCCCTCCACACACACACACCAACAGGCACCCACGCATGCGCCCCAACAGGCGCCATTCCCCATTTTTTCTTCAACAAACCGTACCATTGTTATCACTGAAGGAGAAATTGATGCACTTTCCTTAGCCGCCTATGGATATCCGGCGGTCTCTGTCCCCTTTGGAGGAGGCAGTGGAGGCAAACACAACTGGATTGAAAATGAATTTGATCATTTAGAATCTTTTGAAACGATTTTTTTAGCCACCGATATGGACAAGCCCGGAGAAGAAGCAGCCCGTGAGATTGCCAGCAGGCTTGGACGCCATCATTGCTACCGTGTCCGTTTACCCCTTAAAGATGCCAATGACTGTTTAACCGCAGGGATTGATAAAGCCACCATAAAAGCCGCCTTTTCCTCAGCACAAAGCTTCGCACCAGAAGGTTTACGGTGCGCCTCAGACTATAAAGATCAAGTGATTGGGCTTTTTTGGCCAGAGCCTGAAAAACATCTTGGTTATACGGTTCCCTATCCTAAACTGAAGGACAAATTGCATTTCCGCCCAGCAGAATTAACGCTCTGGAGTGGTGCGAGTGGTGCAGGTAAAAGCCAATTATTATCAGACTGTATTCCCCATTGGATTGCACAAAAGAGTCGCCTTTGCTTAGCATCTCTAGAAATGAAAGGAGAACAATCACTTCGCCGTTTAACCAAACAAACGGGCGGCTTAGAACAGCCTACAAAAGAGACAATTGAACGGATTCTTCATTTTTTAGACGATGGGCTTATTCTTTATGAACATGTTGGTAAATCAAACGTTGACACCTTGCTTGATGTCTTTGACTATTGTCGTGCGCGCTATGGCTGCGATCAATTTATCATCGACAGTTTGATGCGGCTTGGCATTGCCTCTGATGATTATGCAAGACAAGAACAAGCCGTTTATAAAATGGTTGATTGGGCTGTTTTAAACAGTGTACACATTCATCTTGTAGCCCATGCCCGCAAAGGCGGTCTGGATAAAGACATCCCCAGCACAGAAGACATTAAAGGCGCCTCAGAAATTGGTGCCAATGCCTTTAACATTATCACCATTTGGCGCAATCGATCGTTAGAAGATAAAATCTTTGCCGCTTCTCTCACACAAGAAAAAGCAGATTTAGCCAAACGCCCCGGCGTCATTATGAATATTGCCAAACAACGTTCTGGTGATTTTGAAGGCAAAGTAGGGCTTTGGTTTGATCCCCAAACTTATCGCTATCGCTGTTCTTTTGAACAATCATTCCCTCGACGTTATCTGTAATACCCCATAAACCCCACTCTCTTTAAAAACGCCTCCGCCTTCAAACGCGCACGCCTTGCTCCCACATAAACAACAGGAAGGATAAATCCACAAATGATGAAAAACACCCAATCCTTCGCAAACCAAAGCCAGCTCAACCCTAGATTCTCTGCTCCCAGACGGAAACAAAAAAAGGTCGCTCCAACAACGGCGCAAAACACCACCCCCTTCAATAACCACAAACAACGCGTCACCACCCCATCTCGCCGCCCCCTCATATGCAAAATCAAGAACCACTCCAACAGTGCAACAAACACGATCCCCATCAAGGACAGAAGTCCCCATGGTATGTCCATACTCTCCATCCCCTCAAGAGCTAAAAAAAGAACGACTCCTAAAATGCAATAAAACAGCACTTCCTTCAAAAAGAGGGAAACACCAATAACAGCAAAAAAAACAAATCGTTCGACATCAAATACCCCTCACAGCAAGCCCATTAAAGATCACACCCATAAGACAAAAAAAAACCCTACTTTAAGAACCAAGCCCATAGAACACGCGCACGCCTTACACCCTGATAAATCAAAGGAAAAAGAAATCCAACAATAAAGGAAAACATCCCATCATTCGAGAACCAAAGCCAGCTCAACCCTATATTCTCTGCTCCCAGACGGGTAAAAAAAGGATTAGTGCCAAAATGCAGCAAAACAGCGCAAAATTCAAAGCACGCAACGACCTCTGTAACACCGTATCACCTTGCTCGCGTATAAAGAACCCCAAGAGCACTTTCAACAATACAGACAAGAGCAATCCCTTTAAGAATACCGCCCTTATGCTATCCATATCCCTGACGCCCACAGCAGCAAACCACAGGATAAAACCCATCATGCAACAAAACATAACTGCCTTTAAGAACACTTGCCCCGCCACAGGCATACTCTTGACGCCCAGATGCACCAAACCAAGGACAGTTGCAAAAATGCAAGAAAACACCGCCCCCCCTTCAAGAGCAGCTCCCCGTTAACAGCGCGCCTGCCCACGCCCACATAAATAAAACCAAGATAGGTGGCAACAACGCCATAAAGCACCACCCATCTCCAAAACATCCACTCTGTAACAGAGCGACGCTTCACTCCCTTATAAATAAAAATCAAGGACAGAGCAAAAAAGCAGAAAAATCCCAACAACAGCCAAAACATTACATCGTTCGACATCAAATACCCCTCACAGAAAGAACATCAAAGACCACGCCCGTGGGAAAGAAAAATGCTCATTCTTTTTAAGCACCATCCCAACAGTACACGCACACAACGTACCCCCTCCAAAACAAAAAAAGGAACAAGTCCAATAGTGCCCAGAAACACCTCATTGTTCGAGATCACAAACCAGTGCCCCCCATATGCTTGGCTCCGTTATACGCCAATCCAACAACAGCTCCAACAACGCCACCCAACACCAGAAACTTCAATAAAAATACCCCACGCGATATCCATTTACCCCGCACCCTCATAAGCAAAACCAAGGACAGCTCCAGCAATGCAACAAACACCGCTCCTATCACTAAAAATTCCCACGATATATCAAAACGCTTCACTCCCTTATAAGCAAAGCCAAGAACCACTACAGAAATGGTGCAAAACACCACAGCCTTGAAAAACACGCCCCACGATACAGTTCTACTGTTTGCTCCCACAACAATAAAACAAAAGTACAGCTCCAGCAATGCAAGAAAGCTCCACCCCCTGCCAAAACACCTCCCATGTAATAACCGGTCGCCCCGCATCTTCATAAGCAAAACCAAGGACCATGCCAACAACGCAGCAAAACGCCAGCCCCTTCAAAAACATGTCCCGCGCAACCACCATACGCCCCGCTCTTTCATAAGCAAAAATTAGAGATCATGCCAAAAATGCAGCAAAAGATCAATCCTTTTCAAAGAATGAAATCCTAAACCAAAACGCCTTGCCCCTCTATAAATAAGAGTAAGGACAAGACCAAAGACAACGCCAAAAAGAATGTTAAACACCCACCTGTTCGAGAACCACACCTGAGCCAAACCCAAATGCTCAGCTTGCGCATAAACAAAATCAATGACAGCAGCCAAAATGAAGCTCAACAACACCATCTTGAGGAACAAACCCTTCGTTACACCACGCTGCTGCATTACTTCATAACCCAACATAAGGAAAATACCGGGAATGCCATAAAACGCCACAGCTTGTAAAAATACGCCCCACGTCATCCCAAGGGCCTTCATTTTCACATAAACAGCCACAGAGACATAGGCCACAATACAGCTAAACACCAATCCCTTCAGAGACAAAAGCCCGCGCTCCATCACTCACCTCCCTCATCAAGTCACTCAAGAAAAATATCCACAATGCGACAACCCCCCTATCTTTTCAAGGCTCTAAAGCCAAATCATAACAAGATGCTTTACACCTCTATAAACCAGCCCAATGACAAGACCCAAAAGGACATCAAAACTCCACGGGATTGAGAACCAAAGCCAGCGCCACCCCATGCGTTCAGCAACCGTATAAACAACATGAGATCCCCGCCAATAAAGTCCCCAAACCCCCATCCTCTTAAAAAAATTTATGCCTTTCATGATCCCTCAAATACCTCTTATCCCACATAAATAGAAATAAAGCCCCCAAGAGGCAGAAAAACATCAACCATGGCAAAAAAACAAAACCCTGCGACATCAATTCCCCCCACAGCAATAAAATCAGAAAGAATGCCCATCATGCAACAAAACGCCCATTCTTTAAAGAAGCAGAACCACAAAGACAACAACCACAATGCAGAAAAATACCGCGCAACATCATGCCACTCCCCCATCAAGTCATTCAAGGAAAATCCACCATGCGACAAAACACCCCTCTTTTCAAGAGCCAAATCCATGGGGCTCACACACACAAGCGCAACAGTCCAAGTCACCCCCAAGAGCGCATACCCACACGGCACACTCCAACACATGTCTTCCTCTCACCCCCCTCTTTTGCCTAGAGCAAGCAACATTTTTTAAAAACGAGAAGCAAAATTAAAATTTTTAAGGAGATGCTATGACCCATAAGCAGAAAAAAAATACGCAAACCTGCCCGCCTGAACATCAAGATCAAGGAAAGCACATTGGCCATTTAAAGACGCAAGAAATCCCTGTTGAAACAAGTAATCCTTATTTTAAACCCAATCATCGAGAAAGTTCCAGCAATCCGCGCACCATCAATGCCATTGCCAATGCACAAAGCCATCCCATTGCCCTTTTATATGCGAAAGGACATCTCAGCAAAGCCCAATATAAAGCAGCAGAACGTTTTTATTTTTACTGGCGTCAAAGCAAAGCCGATCTCCACATGAGCCTTGACTACACCCATGAAAAGGTTTCCTGTAGCCAAGGGTACACACACCCTATTGAACGTCAAATAGAAGCATCCAATCATTTAAGAACAATCAAAGTTCAACTGGGTATTCTTGGCTATTCACTGCTTGAACGCGTTATCGGCTATGGACAAGCGATAAAAGAATTAAGTTCTTCAAAACGCAAACAAAACTCCCTTGCCGATCATTTACGAGATTGTTTAGACTTGCTCGCATTTCATTGGGGATATGCAAACCATAAACATTTTGAATAATCCCCCTCCTCGCCATTTTAAGCGGCCTCCCATGTTGCCCCCGCCCCCTCTAAAGCACTTCCCTCACACACGGGCTCAAGCATTGAGCAGCTCTCGCTCCCATTTCCATCACCTTGCCCCCACCCAAAAGGACAATACTTCACCCCCCTCACATACTTAAGATACACTCCTCACTCTTAAAAACAAAAAGCCTTCCCCATATCAATCCTATAATCATGAGGGGCTCTTAATTCGTTTTTGATTGAAGAATATTATCAAGATGCTTGCATGCATCATAATATTTTTAAATATAGTTTAATTAATATCGAGTCTTAAAATAAATATTCAATTGAAAAAAGTATTAAGTTTTAATGAAAAATGACAAAATTTTTTGTAAAAAGTATTTTTTATATTGCTATTTTTTCAATTCTCTGCTAATTATAATGTGGTAGGTTCTTTAAGTATGATTTTTTTATTTAGTACGGCCTTTTAAATTTATTCTTTTTTGACACGTCCTGCGAGTCAATGTTAAAATTCTCCTGCTTTTTGGTCCTCTGATTGCGACGGAGGACTTTTTTTATGACTGTACTTTTTTATAACTGTATTGTCTTAAATCACTTCCTTATGAGCTTTGTGATATTCCTCCATAAGGTTTACCCGCAAAATAGATCATTCTTTTGTCAAATTGACTTGCGTCCCATTCTTAAAGAACAAAGATTCTTAACTCAATCTGATTTACAAACAGCTTAGATACACTTCCCTCTTGGCTTCCATTCAGGATTTTCCGCTAAACTCAAGGCGCAACAGAAGCTTGCTCTGTCTCAAAGATTCACCACGCCCTAAAAAAACACTTAAAACATATCCAAGGAAGCTTGCTTCATATCACCAAACCTCACATGACAGTGTTTTACGGCATAACACCATGACTTAACTATTGGATAACTTTCTTTATCGCCCCCCAACAGGTTGATGTATCACGACAACATATTGATTTATAATCATATCCCGTTATCCATATAAAATTAAGAGACGCAGATATCATAGGGATTCTCTCATTTTAAATTTATTTCATGTTGCATCAATCAACACCTTGTCTTTTCCACATTACAAACATGAGAGACATATGAAACAAAACAATAGCAAGATTTCAAAGATAAAGAATCAAAATGCCTCTTATGAACACGCTCAAGAGCCAAAGGCTGTCATCATATGAGGCGCGAATAGTATAATAGTGTACTGGCTTTTCCTTATGAGAATTTAAAGAAGGACTTATCTACTTCGCAAGAGATTTCTCCATTATCAGATTTACCAATATCCCCAATCACCAATATAATTGTGATGATAAGATAACATAATGTTTTTAAACAAGTAGGTAAGTGTGCAACACAAAGATATCCTATTTAGAACATTCTGTTTTACGTGAGTCGCGTAACCTCCCATTAAAAAACAAAATCCCCATTAAAAACAAAATCCCTATGAGAAAAAATCTAAAGCGTGAGAATAAAAACATGAAACAAGTGTGATTCCATTCAGATATTGCTCTTTAACCGTCAAACCGAATAAAAATAGATCCGGAAAATATGTTAATCTTCCTACCTTAAGAGATAAACTAAGAATATAGACAACATCTCTCCTAAGATTCCCCTTTTTCTAGCATCGCGTAAGAATCAAAAGTTATACAGCTTATTTTGTCATATTATAAAGCACTGTTTTTTTAAGGCGGTGTTGAAGAAGTTAAAATAATTGAAGTGTTTAGCCAACGCCATCGCCATTAGCAAAGCTAAAAAACAAACTGTTGAAAAGCCGTGCATATCTTGTGTAAACACAAAAAAAACAATAAAAAGGCACAAAAATATCTCAATTTTTATAAAAATACTCAGCGTCTTTTACGATTGTATTGACGAACAACCCTTATCACATAATCATCTTAAATATTGAGAATAAAGAATGAATAGCCCTCGCAAATACAACAACCTATCAATATAAAATATAAAAACAAATCTTTTGGTTATCTCTGTTTCTTATGGAATATGCCTTTCCCTATGGATGCACTTTAACCTCCAAAGAGTGCATTCAATCCATGGAAAGGATGCACTCTAGCCCTCAAAAGAGTGCATCCTTCCCCTCAACGGATACCGCCTCAACCCTCATGAGGCAGCATCCAATCTATAAGAGGATGCACTCTAGCCCTCAAAAGAGTGCATCCTTCCCCTCAACGGATACCGCCTCAACCCTCATGAGGCAGTATCCAATCTATAAGAGGATGCACTCTAGCCCTCAAAAGAGTGCATCCTTCCCCTCAACGGATACCGTCTCAACCCTCATGAGGCAGCATCCAATCTATAAGAGGATGCACTCTAGCCCTCAAAAGAGTGCATCCTTCCCCTCAACGGATACCGTCTCAACCCTCATGAGGCAGTATCCAATCTATAAGAGGATGCACTCTAGCCCTCAAAAGAGTGCATCCTTCCCCTCAACGGATACCGTCTCAACCCTCATGAGGCAGCATCCAATCTATAAGAGGATGCACTCTAGCCCTCAAAAGAGTGCATCCTTCCCCTCAACGGATACCGTCTCAACCCTCATGAGGCAGCATCCAATCTATAAGAGGATGCACTCTAGCCCTCAAAAGAGTGCATCCTTCCCCTCAACGGATACCGCCTCAACCCTCATGAGGCAGTATCCAATCTATAAGAGGATGCACTCTAGCCCTCAAAAGAGTGCATCCTTCCCCTCAACGGATACCGTCTCAACCCTCATGAGGCAGCATCCAATCCATGGAAAAGATGCACTCCGCCTTCAATAGAGTGAATCCTTCCATTCAAGGGTTTTACTCAAATTTCATCGCATCTCATTTTTATGAACCCTCATTTTTATGAATCCTTAGTCAAAGGCACAAAAAGAAGTTTGCTAGCAACTATTGTATCACCCACCTTATGGGATTCCACTTGCCTACAGAGCTTTCAAACTTTTTTACGCCTTCATAAAATCGAATCTGAAAGAATTCATTAAGGCAATTAAGAGTAAATTTTGTCAAAATATAGACAAAGTTTATTCTTTTTTGTGATTGTTGTATTTTTACTATAGTTATTTAAATCGAATTTATATATGATACGTATCGATATTTATTTATCGAAATAAATATAGGAGAAAAACTATGAATATCAGATATTTTTTCATAGCTGGGGCTATTACAAGTGGTTTAGCTCTCGCGATTCAAAAATCTGATCGTATAGTCAATAAACAACCCTCTCCTATTGTTGCTCCTTATACTATCGAGAAAACAAATTTACAGTTTGTTAAACAAGTAAGGGACACATCGGATACATTGAATATACTGAGAGTCAGTAATAGAAGCGCATCAGAACAAGCATCCATCAACGATATATACGATAAAGCAGAAAATTTATTGAATGCACTAGCTGGTTTTTTAGGATCACTTATTATATATTTCTTACAACTTGTTGCTAATAAAATATAAGATACAAAAAGTTCTTAAAGTAAGGTTATATACATTTTGTGTATATTGTAAAAATTTAAATAAAAAGGCCCTTTATAAAATGGGGCCTTTTTTAGTTTAATTTTTCCTTTGTTTTAGTTTAATTTTTATTGTGTTTTTATTTTTATTGGCCAAATATCATCGCCTTCAAAAATGCCATTTTTACTTGTCTCACATCTCAAATGACAAAGGCTCTACCCCCTAGCTTCCCTCCCATAGCGCTTTAGTTAATAAGGGTCCGCAATCTTCTTGTTTTTCCCAAAAATTCTTCTGTTTTCAAGAAAATGACCATGCATCCCCTACGTCATCGAATTGGCTTCCAGATCTCCATGAAACAGACTTAAAAACACAAAAATACCATAAATTTTTACATCAATATCACCATACTGAAACACTGTTGAAGCTTAACAAGCGCTGCTTCATTGGCAAGGACTTCTTAAAAAGACAAAAAATACCTCAAAGGCAAAAGACCTTAACACTGCTCAAAAATGCCATTTTTTGCCTTCCTCTCACCTCAAATGACAAAGGCTCTAACTCCTTAAAGGGCTCTAACCCTTAAAGCTCCTCCCCATAAGCGCTTTAGTCAATGGACCTTTCCCTCATACCGCTTGAATAAGCGATAATTTATGAGCATTTTCTAACAAAAAAGAGACCGCCTTTAAGAAGATAGCAAAATTTATAATTGATTTTTCTCCTCTATTCTTGAGGATCAAGCCATTTCCAGTCTATTTTTTAAAATCTTGGCTATTATTCTCGATTTTTCGAACCCTTTATTTTGCTCTGGTAAGAAAGGTGTGAAAGCGCCATGATTGAGACGCTTTCACATCTTTTAAATAAGGGTGCTTTTCTTCAACAGGAGAGTACAACACTAATCAATTTTTATATCCATAAATGCAGGTTCACCATCTTTAATATAAGTAATATCAGGAGCATGTTTTACCCCCTCTGCTTCAAACACGAACTGTTCATCACTCACCCCTTCAAATCCTTGTTCTCTTAATTCTTGTTTTTTCTCCTCAACTAATTTTTTATGAAAATCTCGTTTTTGATTACACAAATTAAGGTTTCTATCTCTAAAAAGCTGATAGTCCATGGCTATGGACAACTTCTCAGCAACCCGTTCCAGCAGATCGTAACTGAACTTTCCTTCCCTTTCCACTTCTTGAGCGATCACCATCGCGCGTTCCAAATGAACTTTTTCAATGGTTTCATCAAAGCCAAGCTGGTTCCCTGCCGTAAAACTTTCGTCATAAGAAGCTAAAGTCTCCACATCGCCCAGCAAAGCAAGAGCAGCAAGATGCAGCAAAGCATAAGGTGCGAGCTCTATGTCATCATCCGGTGCCCAAGATAAAGAGTCTTTTTCCCAAGGAGGAAGACGATATTGAGAGCGAAAAGTTTCATGCAAAGAATCATCTTCCATTGTCCATTTTAAAGTTTTTTCAAGCGCTTTTTTTTAAACACGCGGCACTCACTTTTTCTTCAAAAATTTCCAATCCATTGGGCACAAAATTCATAAATACCGTTGGCAAAACCCCAGAATTATGAGGATTAATCGTCTGACAAGCAGCCGCAAAAACACCGCTCATAATTAAAAGCCCGCGATCAAACGGGGAAAATTCTTCCACGTGTTTTTCGTTATAAAGAAACTGCACTTCGCGATCTGGTAAAAAGAGGGTTGCCAAATAATCTCCTTTTCCCTCGATGTCCACAGACCACCCCAAGCTTTTTAAAAGCGCTGTTGCACTTTCTATCGTGAGAATTTCATCATCATCATAACCGACAAAGGGTTCTTTTTCCTTTTCCTTTAGTTGCAAACGCCTCTTCTGCAGCACGGCTTCATCTTTCCAAAACTGCTGCATTGCAAGATCATTTTCTTTAAGCACGCGTTCCAACGCGCCTTTCACTTGGAAATTCATTTTCATCCGTTTAAAGACAGAGGTATAAAGAGCTAAAACAAGCATGATAATGATCATGCAAATAACAATAAATACCCAGAACTCGGGATCTAATAGAAGTACAGCTATAGGATCACTGTTCATTTTTCCCCCCTCACTATTTACACAACCCGTGCGACAGAGAGCTTATTTGCTCTCGCTCAGAGAGCGCTTCGTCTAGTTTCTGAATATTTTTGTACAACTCACCCGTCACTTTGGTGCGAAGCCGTAACATCACCGGAATCAAGAAAAGTGCACAGACCGTTATGGCGACCGTCGTTTTAAAGAGAACGGCATGCACAACATATTGCCACCCTGTCAGCTGCCAATTTAATACACCTGGTATTTCTAGAACCATTCTCCAGATGACAATGAGAACCGCAATAGCAAAGATAATTTTATAATCCTTTGCTGAGAGCAACACTTGCTGGAGCGAAAAAGAATGCGCTCCTTTATGCGTTTCTTGCTCTGATGTCCAATTTTGCTCCTTCATGTATTCCCCTCTCACTCTTTGAAAAGCCCCATGCGAGAGAGAGCTTATTTTCTCTCACACAGAGATTGCCTCTTCTCGTTTCTGGATCTTTTTTTCCAATTTACGCATTTTGATGATGCAAAACCCAAATACCACCGGAACAAAGAAAAGTACACAGGCCGTTATGGCTTACGTCATAATAAAAATAATAATATTCCTGCTACCTTGCCACCCTCTTACCTTCCTCACATTTCAAATAGTGAAGATTTTCAAACCACGCCAATCTATAAACAATAGTCACAATTCAGCTTTTTCTTCCTAAAAATTCTCCTATTTTCAAGAAAATGACCCTGCATCCCCACTTCAATAGGATTCATTTCAAAGCTTGAATGAACAAGACTCCTAAAAATACGAAAACAACCCATATACCGCGCGCCCCTACAAGCAAAACCGTTCCTTCCTCAGTCCTCAAACGATAAAGTAAGTCTCAAGCACTCACTCTAGGCTCTAAACCCCACGGGCTCTTATTCCCTTTAATCAACACTGATCCATAATCGGCTTTTCTTCCACTCAATGCCATCCTCAACACTGCCCCTTAGAGCAATGTTTATGGACAACCCATAAAGAGCACCAAAACATATCAGAGGCAAAATGGTATAGAGAGCAATCCCTATAAAGGCTGAATCTCTCATAATTTTTTCATTATTTTTCCCCCTCTCATGACTTCTCAAACGCTGTATCCTGTTCTTGCAAGATGTTTTTCAGTTCTTTTCTTAAACAGCGATACGTTCTCACCTGCTTAAAAACACCATAATAAAGTTGTAAAATCCCCACGGGAATAGCAGCAAACCACAGTGTCACGAACAGAAGCACGAGACCAAATATTGTAACAAGAATATCACTCCATTTTTCTCTATCGCCTTTTTTATACCAATCCTTTTGATCGGTTATTTTACCCCGTTGCTAATCTATTTCTTTCAATTTCCGAATATTTTTTACCAACAAAAGCCACAATGTTATGAAGAGTATGTACAAAACTGGAAACAAGACCCAAACACACATTGTAATAATTTGCCAAAACGTACACAGAGAGAGAAAAAGGGGTGTATCCTGCCACCCTGTCAAGTTCTCTTGGCTACCCAAAGATGAGAGAAAGAAAATCCTGTTCCACAACTCAATAATGAGGGAGAGGAAACAAATGACAACACACTCTCGCACAGAAAAATAATCTTTCCCAGAAAAATAGCGTAGTTCATTACAAAATGCTGAATTTTTCCCCTTCATTGCTCTTCCTTTTTTTATAAAAACGCATTTCTTTATCTCATGCCCGCTCTTTTAAGAACCACGAAAAGTACGATGCATGGCGCTTCCCTTGTTTTCAACAAAAAACCCCAATTTTCTAAAAGCGTGGTTGCTCTTCCAAATGATTAAGAGCATCTTCCTCATTACAAACCTGATAGGCTTCTTTATCCTCTTTGCCTAACGATTTTCCAACCATTCATCCCCTCTTCTTGTGTCACGAGAGCTTCTAAACATTGCCTCTTACCCCTCACAATAGCTACGCAAGCGCTTTATAGCTAGGCAAGCGCCTTGTCACTCTCTTTTCTTACGCGTTTCAATACCCGTCTCACTCTACAATACGTTCTCGCCTGCTTAAAGACACCATAATAAAGTTCCAAAATCATCATGGGAATACAAGCAACCCACACTGTCACGAACATAAGTACAAGAACAAATATCATGACAAGAATATCACCCCTTTTTTCTCTATCGCCTTTTTTATACCAATCCTTTTGATCGGTTATTTTACCCCGTTGCTGATCTATTCCTTTCAATTTCCGAATATTTTTTCTCAACAAAAACCACAATGTGATGCAGAGTATCAACATAACTGGGAACAAGACCAAAACACACACTATAATAACTTTCCAAAACGCATACAGAGAGAGAAAAAGAGGTGTATCCCACCACCCTGTCCGTTCCCCATTGCTACCCAAGGATAGGAGAAAGAAAATCTTGTTCCACAACTCAAGAGAGAAAATGCTGTACTCTTTGCTATCCAAGGATGAGAGAGAGAATCCTGTTCCACAGCTCAAGAAAGAAAATCCTATTCTATAGCTCAATAATGAGTGAGAGAAAACAAATGACAACATGCTCTCCCACAGAAAAAACACTTTTTTCGAAAAAATGGCGCAGTCCATTATAAAATGCTGAATTTTTCCCCTTCATTGCTCTTCCTTTTTTTTATGAAAAACGCATTTCTTTATCTCATGCCCGCTTTTTTAAGAACCACGAAAAGTGCGATGCATGGCGCTTCCCTTATTTTCAATAAAAACCCCCAACTTTCTAAAAACGCGGTTGCTCTTCCAAATGATTAAGAGCATCTTCCTCATTACAAACCTGATAGGCTTCTTTATCCTCTTTGCCTGATGATTTTCCAACCATCCCCTCTTTCTTGTATCACGAGAGCTTCCAAACATTGCCTCTTACCCCTCACAATAGCTACACAAGCGCCTTGTCGCTCTCTTTTCTTATGCGTTTTAATTCCCGTTTCACTCTACAATACGTTCTCACGCGCTTGAAAACAAAATAATAAAATTCTAAAATGAGCATGACAACACCCGCAGGAAAAAAGACGTTTAGCAGAAATATCAACCAAAAGTATACGATAAAAAAACTGCTTATTGTTTCTCTATTGTTTTTTACCGAATTATTTTGTTGATCGGTTGTGTGCCCCCGTTGCTGGATAGCCTCATCCAACTGCTGAATCTTTTTTTTCAACAAATACGTTAAGATGAGATAAAGCACCAATAAAACAGGCATCAAGGCAACAACACACACCATGATGACTTCACGCAGCACAAAAAGCGCCAAAAGAGTGCTATCCTGTGATACACTCAACGTCCACTTGGATTCTAATGGGATCAAAAGAGCTTTATAACCTATCCCAATAAGGATAGAAATAAGACAAATAATCATATGATCTTTATAAGAACGAAATGATTTTCCAAAAACAAGAGAGCACCGTTTGTTATAAAATGTGGAATTTTCCCCCTTCATTTGCTCTTCCCTTTTATGCAACTGTTTGTCCCTGACTTTATAAAGACACGAATAACCTCTCAAGAACAATTGCATCCATTATCGTCAAACAGAACACCCCAGAGAACACTCGTATCGCATATTTATGTTGCCAATACTTTTGCCAATTCACGTGCTTGTTTTAAAGAAACATCTCTCAACACTTGCAAACCAACACGCATCACCCCCATTTCATGAACAGCCCCCATGAAGGGGATAACAATAGTGCCCCCATGAATATATCCCCTTACTATAAACTCTATCACCACCATTATTTCAATAAAAAATGTAATCCGGCACCATTCATATACGCCCCCTGTGGCCTCTACAATAGCCTTACCCTCCCCTTGCGACAAGCCACGCCATAACTCGTTCCTCAACACGGACAACCCCCATTAGCCTAAGGCTCCTACAACAAACCCACCCCTGCCCCAAAAACAGGCATATCTAGCTTCTACGATAGTCTTTATCCCTTGAAAAGACAGAAGCATTTTTATTCTTTTCTCAATTGTTTTCCGCCCACTTAAGACATAAAAAAAGGAACTTCCATTGATTTGCAAATGATCGCGCAATAAGAACATTTGAAATGAGAAAATCTTACAACTTTCTTATTTCAATTAAAAAGGCTCAATGATCATTATAAATCAAAATATGACGATACATTCCATTTTTCATTAGAGTTCTTGCAAGCCAATAGCTCAGAATATATTCATAAAAGCGCTTCTAAGACACGAGACAGCCGCGATTCTTGAGATCAAGCATTTTAATATTAATGAAAGCACTAACATTCTCTTACAAGTTTGAGGTGTTGTTTTGTCAACAATCTTGTTAGCATGGACTGATTCTATGATGATGCGATATCATCACAATTGCTCTTTATGGACAGCATAATGATACGCGCCATTTTACTCACAATTCTTTATAAGCCTTGCGTTATAGGCTTGTGGGGAAAAGATAAAGGAGAATCCTGTTGAATATAGCAATTATTTTGGGGTCTGTGCGTCAACCTTCCTTAACAAGAACTTTAGCCAATTATTTAGCCGATTGCCTCATAAAGCGGGGTGCATCACTTCATTGGGTTGATTTGCGTGAACAGCCCTTGCCGATGACAGATCCAGATTATCATCAGCAGGTTGAGGCTAATCCAAGTGCTGCGGTTCGTAAGTTTGTAAAAACCATTGCAGCGGCTGATGGCGTTATTCTAGCAAGCCCCGTTTATCAAGGGTCTTATTCGGGTGTTTTAAAAAATGCTCTTGATAATTTGAGCTATAATGCCTTTTTAAATAAACCTGTTGGGCTTATCTCTCATGGAAGTACCGCCAAAAAATGCGCACAACCGTGTGAACATTTATTGCCGTTGGTGCGCACGCTTTATGGTTATGCACTCCAATGTCAAATCGCCTCTTCCAACGAAGATTTTTCCTCAGATGATGAAGGTCGTACTTGGAAAGTTATAAGTGATGAGGTACAAACACGTTGTGAAAGACTTGCTGATGAAATGTACACATTTTTAAAGCAAAGAGGTGGGATTTAAAGCAAAGAGGGAGGGAGCATGAAAAAAAAAGGAAGCACACTATCGTTATTTAGTGGTAGGGGGCACAGGGATGCTAGCCCCTTTGTGTCAATCACTAGAGCCAAAAGAAGTGATTATTGCTGCACGCTTTCTTTCCCATAAAGTTCAGCTTGAGGCATTGCAAAAACAGCATATGTGTGTGCCATTGAATTATGATTGTGCGGCATCAAAGGCACAATTTTTAGAAGCTGTGAAGCAATGGCATAATCTAAAATATTGCATATTATGGATTCATTCACCCGCCCATGCATTTTCTTGCGCATTAATTGAGCAGTTAGCTCTTTTACCTAAACCACCATGTATTCTTCATATTTTTGGTTCCAACACGCATGATCAAATGATCCTCGAGTGCGCGCGCAAAAACAAGGTTGATTTTATCCCCATTCAATTAGGACAAAAAACAACGTCAAAAGGTTTACGATGGCTAACACATCAGGAGATAAGCCAACAGGTACTGGATGCCATAAAAAAACATATGAATAAACAAAACTTATGATCAATACCTCTTGCCATGCAAAGAAGCCGAGCCCCCTCAATCTCTATCCATACCCGAACATCCTCTTGAATAGCCCATACTCTCTTACATCATAGGCTTTGAGAACGAACAATCCCCTTCCTTTACGCCTCTAAACAGCATCCTTATATCAACAGCTTCAGAACCAAACTTTTTTCCTCCTCACACGGGCTTATCCCCTCCCCACAACCATCACAGCCCTTAAGCAACCACATACCCTATTACAGTTTCACGTTTTTACGATTTTGCAAATTCACAGAAAACAACAACACTTCCGATCAACAGCCCCATTAAAGCCTATCATCAGCCTATTCATTGCCATCAGCCCTTTTCCCCCAGAGATCAGCGTAAAATGAGAAAAACAATCGATGCCCTCCTCCCAAGTCATGAAGCAATGGCATGATCTAAAACTTATGCCCCCCATGACACGAGCACTACATGCGCTTTTTCAGCGCTGCATTTAATTGTTTGGTAACCTTGTAATACGAGATCAAACGCTTGATAAAAGAAATATACAGTGCCACAATGGGTATTGTTAAGAAAAAATCAAAAATACCCCCCAGCAGAATGATCAAAATCAGCGTGTAAGCTGCCGCCATTGCGTAATGCATTTTATTCCCTTCTCTTTATAAATTGATTGATTGGGTTGCTTCAGTCACTTCTTCCAATTGCTGAATCTTCTTTTTCAATCGATGAGTTAAAATTTCACGAAGGATCACAACAACAGGGATCGTTGCAAAAATACATACCGATAAAAAAAACCAGAAAAGCAAGAGAATGGCAAAATATTCAAATCTGCTCTCATCTATCTCATCTATCCCTTTAAAGAAAATCACATAGACATAAGCTTTGAAAAATATAATGATGAAAGAGAGGCATGCGTGGAGGATATAATCTTTGCGTGAAAAAGCGAGCCATTTTTTTAACGAATAGGAACTTATCTTTGTTTCTAGTGCTAAGTTTTGCGGCACTCTCTCTTTCCCTTTTCCGCTTTTTTCAAAGAAACAAAAACGCTGTGGATGTTCTTTCATCAAACGTCTTTGTTTTTTCACTCTGTAATAGAGCCTCAAACGCTTTATTAAAGAATAATAAGGCGCCACAATAATCATATTCACAAAAATGGCAAAAACTGTAACTGCATTTAGAAGAAAACATCCAATCGGCAGAAACAAAACAAAAACCGCGGACTCACTCCTCATACGTATAACCTCATTGATTAATCTCTTGCTGCTTTATTTTTTCTTTTAGTTTTTTCTTTATTTTTTCCAATTTACGCTCTTTAAAACGACAAATGCCCCACAAAATAGGAAGGGGTGTGAGAAGACAAAACCATATCAACACTGGTAAGAGAAAAATAAGAGAACCAATTCCTTCCCATCTTGTCCATTGCAACGGCTGTACCAGAGACTTTGCACCCGCAGGAACTTCTAAAGCCATCATGATAAGGCATGTACAAAACATGATGAAAAAGCGGTGCCCTATTATTTTACACCGTCCCACCCCTTTGCGCCTTTCCACTGAAGACACCATAAATTTTTTAAATGAAAAGAAAGACACTTCAAATGTTGCTTTTTTCTCCTGCATTGTTCCCCTCTATTTTTACGCTTCGCGCTTTTTACGCATTATTTTTAGGTTTAAGCTCTTTTTAACTTATCTAAACTCTTTATTTTTCTCAATAAATTTTTTCATCAATCCTAATTTCTACATCCATATATTCTAACTCCCCATCCTTTATGTAAAGAATATCGGGACGATAGTTTTTTCCATCAACCTCACAAATCGCGTCCTTTTCGTAAACAAAATATCCCTGTTGCCTTAATTCTTCTCTTTTTTCCTCGATCAATTTTTCATAAGAATCTCTTCTTCTATTGCACAAACTGGGATCTGTAGCTCTAAAATATTCATAGCTTTCTACCTCCATGGAAAAATCCTTTGCCGCCTGTTGAAGCAAATCGTAACTGGGTTGCTTTGTCTTTTCTACCGCTTGAGCGATCACCATTGCGCGTTCCAGATGCTCTTCTTCGATGCTTGTTTCAAAGCCCAGCTTCTCACCTTCCATAAAGCTTTTGTGATAAGAGTGTAAAGTTTCAACATCACCCATCAAAGCCAGAGCCGCAAGATAACGCAGGGAATAAGAAGCCAACCGAGAGACCACAGTTTTGTTTTCCCAAGGCAAGATTCTATATTGAGAGCGAAGCATCTTGCCAAGATCAACCTCAGTCATTGCCTTTTCTAAAGCCTTCTCGAGTGCACGACGTAAACATCCAACGCTTACCTTTTCTTCAAAAATTTCCAACCCCTTCACATCAAAACTCAATTCAAGAGCAATCAAACCTCCAGAATTATAAGGGTCTATTGTTTGGCAAGCCGCCGCATGGATACCAGAAACCACCGCAATTGCACAATCAAATCGCGGATACCCCTTCTCAGCATTATAAAGAAACTGCACTTCACGATCTGGTAAATAATAGGTGGTCAAATGATCTCCTTTTCCTTCAATTTCCACCCTCCACCCCAAACTCTTTAAAAGCGCCGTTGCACTTTCCATCGTTAAGATTTCCTCATCAAAAAGAGAAAACTCTTTTTCCTCAGATAACGGCTTAATCATCAGCGTTGCTCCACTAGACGGCTCAAAAGCGACAGGTTGTTCAAGCACGCGGCTTAATTCTTTTGTCACTTGGCAATACAGTCTCACCCGCTTGAAAATAGAGTAATACAATGCCCAAATAAACATCACGACCACGGCAGAAAGCAGCGTGAAAAGCGTCAAGCCCACACCCCACGAGAGTACAACAATAATATCCATCATTTTAATATCTATCATTTTCTCCGCCCCTTCATGCGCTGTTTTGTTGAGAAGCGGTTTTTCTCCGCTTCCAGATTGCTTGCTCCAACATATCGATCTTTTCTTTCAACAGAACCGTGAAAATGATACGAACCACAAAGGCAACAGGGATGAACAAAAAAATAAACCATGATATAAGCTCCATAATTAACGATAGAGCTGCCACGACATCCCCTTCCCACTTCGCCAACTTCCACCCAAGCAACATGGGTACGAAGCGAAGAGCCATTCTTAAAGCTGCCACAATGAAAGCAATACAAAAGATGACTTTATAATTTTTGCGTGTCAGAAACGCTTCTTCCAGCGAAAAAGACCGTGGTTCTTCATCCAATGATGCATTTTTTCCATTGCCCCTCATTTTTTACCCCTCATTTGTCTCAATTTTTAAGCCATTTTCATGAACCGAAGCTTTCGTCCTCACAATGGATGAGGGTTCATCAATATCAAGCGCTTGTATCCCTCATCTTTTATAAAGACAATATCAGGGGTGTTTTTTTTCATCACCTTCAAACATCATGTTTTCATCACTCACAGTGTACCCCCTATTATCTTAAGGCTTCTCTTTTCTCGTCGATCAAATTTTCATAAAAATATCTTCTTCTATTGCACAAATTTGGGTCTCTGACTCTAAAATTCTAAGTGCTCTTTTTATTTTCAGGAAGATAAGCTGCTTTCCAAAGAAGAAGCAAACGAGTGCAAGAAAATCGTAACGAAGTTGCTTTGTCTTTATGACGATTAGAATCATCAACAAAACCGGCCCAAATTGATTTTTTCGATATTTTTTTTCAAAGCCCAAACTTTCACCTTCCATAAAGCTTTTATGAGAAAGCTGCCAAATGTTAACATCACCAAGCAATGTCAAAACCACAAGGGTGTGCAAGTAAAGAAGAAGCCACTTGAGAGATAGAACAATTTCCTTTCCCCAAGGTGGTGCCCCTATATTGAAAGCCCAAACACGCGGCCAAGATCAACCTCAGTCCCAGATCAACCTCATTCATCGCCCTTATCTAAAGCTTCCTCAAGCACACGACGTAAACGCCCTACGCTTATCTTTTCCTCAAAAAATTTCCAATCTCTTTGCCTTAAAATCCACCCCTTTGCCTCAAAGCCTCGTTGTCAATCTGGCAAAGCCCCAAAATGATAAGGATTAATCATTTGGCAAGCCGCCGCATGGATACCAGCGCCTCTCACAATTCCATAACCAAATTGCACAAAATCTTTTTCATCCAGAGAGAGAAACTGTCCTTCACGGTCTCGTAAATAAATAACGGTCTCGTAAATAAATAGATGTCTCTCTTTTCTTTCAATTTTCCCCCTCCACCCCAAGCTCTTTAAAAGCACTATTACGCTTTCCATGGAACAAAACGTGTGCTTTTTGCTCATCCTCTCTGTGCGTTTTGCCTCTCCACCTGCAAAAAAATGGGCTTTTCTTCCCCAAACACCAGAATATCTTTTGCTTTAAGTATAGATTTTTCGCTCTCAATATCGCTCGGTAAGACACATTTTTATGCTTGATAAAAAGAAAATAAATTACAAGATTTTCTCTCTTTAAGAGAACAGAAACAGCAAGTAAAGTCCAAGAGCAGCCTCTCTTCACTTTCCCCCCAGCACTCAAGCAAGAATCCCACTC
Organism: Bartonella sp. AC130YNZD; assembly: GCF_042196865.1. NCBI lineage: Bacteria > Pseudomonadati > Pseudomonadota > Alphaproteobacteria > Hyphomicrobiales > Bartonellaceae > Bartonella > Bartonella sp. AC130YNZD. The sequence goes on along the minus strand of NZ_JBHIQZ010000008.1, from coordinate 36,414 downwards.
AAGCAAGAGCACCAACTCAAGAAAGAGCCTCAATTTTTCTCAAAACACGACACAAATATAAAAAGGCATAAAACGAGAAGTATACCCATGCTCCTTAATGAACAAGTCAAAAGCAAGGCTCAACGAAAGCCTCTCTTCACTTTTTCCCCTCGCACGCTTTTCCCTCACTCACATCGTATAATATGACGGGAGCTCCTTTCTGCTCAACCCCTTCTTCTAATTGCCGTATCATTTTGTTCAACTGACGGGTCACGATAAAACGCATAATAAAAACAATCGGTAAGAATAAAAAAGTACAGGCAAGCATCCATGCCAGTGGCTCGAATACGACAAGAGAAACAAAGTCCTGCCCTCTCCATATCTTAACGACAACAGTTATAACTATTGGAGCAGTCGCCATGACCGTAGAAAGATAGAATATTTTTTTATAGTCTTGCCAAACAAGAGAAAGCTGCTTTTTATCAAACATTCTGCTGCTTTTTATTTTGGGGAGATCTGTTTTAAGGCAATATCGCGTTCATTCAGCACGCATTTCAGTTCCTTTTTCACGCGACAATAAAGCCTCGCACGCTTGATAAACAGGTAATAAATGACAACGATTGGCACCCATATTAAAACACCTAAGAGCGTAAAGAACAGGAAAGAAATGGCTATTAATGTTATAAGACTACTCGTCATTTTGTCCCCCTACCACATTCTGCATACGGATTACCTGATCGCGTTGTTGTATCGCTTCTTCCAATTGTTGAAGCATTTTGTTCAATTTTCTCGTTAATTTTATACACATCATCCCAATGATCGGAGAAAAGAGAAGAACCCCTAACCATAGAAGGCCATAAATAATGCGACCTATTGAAAACCGCGGTACTATAAAACTGACCATACTATCCTTCCACCATACCAAATGTACGATAGAGAAAGCAAATTGCAAAACGGTAAAGAGGATAAAAATAAAAAGAATTATTTTACATTCTTTTGAATAAAGAGGCAGAGATTCTTTAAAGTTAAGAAAGCGTATTTTCGCATCAAGTGTCTTATGCGCGAGATTGTGTCTTTTCATTTCTCCCAGATCGTTGCGCAACTGTTGTATGGCTTGCTTTTGTTGCGTCGTACTCTTTTTCACGTCTTGAGCGAGTTTAAAAGACAACTTCATATGCTTGATCAACAGGTAAGGAAGCCTGATCATAACCATAAACATTAAAATGGCAATAATGATGCCCCCTAAAAAAGCCAAATGTTGTAGTATTATAATGCTCACTTTTTTCCCCTATCACATTGATGTGAAATTATCATTTTCATTCTCTTCTCAAACAAATGTTTCTAATCTCTTTGCTGTTTTTTTCACGCCATAATGAAGAAGACTATGGAGAATTAAAATAACAGGCAAAGTGATGGCACTACATACCAAAATAAACAAAAACGGCAGCGCAATAATCAATAACAAAAAAAACAACGGATCATTGTGTGAAACAGTCGCATATCGTGCAATAAAGGACAAAAAAAGCGTAGCCCATATAAAAAGCGCAACTGCAATGAAAGCCATCCAAGAGATTATTTTATAGTCCTTTTTTGAGAGAAGCAAAGATTCTTGAAAAGAAAAGGCACGCAACTGTGTTGCAAGAACTGTATTCTGTCCCCTACCCTCTGCCTGATTATGCCTCAAATTCTGCGCTGCAGCCTTTTTTAATTTTCGCTGCGTCACCAATAACAAGATTGTCCGTTTTATCAAAGAATAATAAATGGACAAGATGATCTTCACGGTAGAAAAGAGTATCATGCTCCACGCAGAATAAATAACGATAACTATCCCTAAGGAGATCAATAATGTAGTTATTAAAAGAGGCATTATAGAAGTGATCACTTTTCCCCCTATCATATTTTGTTGAGAGATTGGTTGTCTAGCTGTTGCTACTCTGGCAATGTATCCCACAGCTTCATCATTTCCTTCGCATCCCGTTTAGAAATGGCGTTAAAAATAGAAAAGAGCGGAAACAACACGAAAAGGACGCCAAAACTTATTTGCGGTAAGAGACATAAAAAAGCCCAAACACCATTCCACCCGAAGTTACGAAGAAATTCGATCGCAGGAATCTGTATAAAACTCTGACTCATTTCTTGAAAATCTTCTTGTTTCATTTTTCCCAGTGCTTGGAGCTGTTCTTTGGACATAATGTGAAAAAATTCCAAAGGGCTCATATAGACAGACGCGGAAAAAAGCACCAACAAGAGGATAGCCAAACAACAAATGATGATATAATCGCCTGTTGAGAGAGCCATCCATTTTTTGAAAGTTGCCGATTGATCCAACACTGGCTGCGATACAAAAGCCTTATCTCCCTTATGGGCAGATTGGTGTTGTGATTTATCTTCGATCATACGGACACTCCCCCACTTCTAAAATTCCCACTCTTCAATATTTGATAGCACGCCACCAGCGCGGTAAATTTGCTTAGCACCCTTCTCAGAGTAATGCAAGCACTATAATCTCCCTTCTAAATATTTTATTCATTGCCCTATACGCGCTTATACATGCGCGCTTACAAGCCAAAACACCCCTTTTCCCAAGGAAGGGTGTTCTATTGAAAACCAAGCACGCGGCCAAGATCAACCTCAGTCCCAAATCAACCTTAGTCATTGCCTCTTCTCAAGCTTTCTCGAGTGCACAACGTAATCACTGGACGGCTTACTTCTTCCTCAAAAATTTCAATCCCTTTGCCTTAAAGCCTCGTTGTCAATCTGGCAAAGCCCTAAAATGATAAGGATTAATTATTTGGCACGCCGCCGCATGAATACCAGCGCCTCCTACAATTCCATAATTAAATTGCACAAAACCTTTTTCATCCAGAGAGAGAAACTGTCCTTCACGGTCTCGTAAATAAATAACGGTCTGGTAAATAAATAGATGTCCCTCTTCTCTTTCAATTTCCCCCCTCCACCCCAAGCTCTTTAAAAGCATTGTTGCCCTTTCTCTATAGAGTAAAACGTCTTGATCAAGAGGACTGGCAAAATGTGTGATGCTATAGACTTTCTTCTTCACAAGCGTAAAAATGGAAGTGTGCAATAGATTTTATATTATTCAAACTTTATATGGATTTCATTGGGGACTTTATCGTTATACCCTTCATGAGCACCCTTGCAAAATGGGCAAAAGAGAGCCCTAAGACATGGCTCTTTAAAAAGCAACACAAAACAAAGTCAAACAAGCAACCGATTATCCAGTATGAAAAACGTGCGACAAACAACCTTAATCCTCATTTGAAAGCTTCTTAATCAAAAAGGCTTCATTTTAAAAATTCTTCATTAAAGATGAAATATCTCACAGCCCCTACATTCATCAAGGCATCTCCTATAAAAGCATCTTTTTATAAAGGCATTTTCCACTTATAAAAACAGCTTCTTTCGATAATGCATTCCGTCCTTTAAACGACATCCCCTCGTCTTATGATGAGATCCATTAAAACGGAGATTTTTATACTCTATAAAGGATACTCATAAAGGATACACCAAACAAAATAGCGAGATCATTCACAGTTTATTTTAAGCCGATAAACGATATTTTATTTGAAAATATAGGGTATCTTATGCTACTATAATAGAATGCGGAGGTTTGCTTTTTGCCGCTCTCTGCCACTCAACAGAAGACAATATATCTCCTATAAAGGATAAAAGTATGCTTAACAGCGTGATGTATATCAAATATCTTGGGAAAGCGCCCAACAACAAAAAAATAAGAGAACCCAAATAAAAAAGCTTCCAACTTAAGAAAACAATGACCTTTCAAAAGTGGAATTGAAAAATTTCCACAAAGCGCTCGTGAAAAAAGAGATAAATAATCCCATTAGAAAAAACTTCCTATTAGAAAGACGATGACATGCCCTTGAAATCCATTGTTATTTTTTCATTCACATTTGACAAAAATTTTCCTTCAATCTCTCAAGAGAATTCAACTTCTCAAGAACAGTTAAGAAATATTTAGAAAGCAAATAATCCGCTATCAATAAAAAATAAGCATGATAGGGGCGGAAAATAAGACTGATAGGGATAAGATAAAAAAGGTAAGAAACCACCTTAAAGATGATTTTTTCGCCCCACACCGTTGCTTTTCTTTGCATTTAAAACGCCTTTAGTATCGTTTGTTTTTTGATCTGCAACGGCTAATATTTCCCAGTATTTGCTCACTCCCCCAGTATTTTCCTCCTTTTAAGTATTTTCCCCCTCTTAAGTATTGGCTCCCTTTTAAGTATTTGCTCCCCCCAATATTTGCGCCAAGTGCTTTTTACATCACTGTCCCCCATCAACAGACAGTTTCTTTTTCATTCAAATGGTTAAGTTCATGAAAATACGTAAAAAACGCGGTAGATCGAGAATAACAGGAAAGCGAGAGCCCAATAGCTGTATTTCACGTGCCCAAAATTCCAGCGAATCTGCGCTTCAATCTGCGATTGAAATGCGTGCAAAACACTTTGGTTTAAGCCTCGAAGAAGCGAAAAATCCGCTTGTCGGAACCTATATTGGGCGTCTTTGTTTGCTTGGCTATAAAGAGGCTTCATCAGGCATCAGTAAAGAGCAATATGACACGGCGCAACAATACTTGCAAATTAGAAACGACTATTTATGTGCAAAAGGTTTACCAAACGGTTATTATGATGGTTTTATGCACAGCGCATCAGATGAGAAAGCAAAAAAGCAATGGGTCCAAAGAGCAACGGAACACTATGAAGATATGCAAGAAGCGATTAAAGAAGCACAATATCTACATCGTCAACACAACTTTCATGCGGCATTACACTATCTTGTTATAGAAGATCAACCGCTGCCTAATCTTGTTGGTTCGTTGCGTATTATTCTTGATGCCCTTTATAAACATTTTGACAGTTCTACCCAAAAGAGCCTTGGCTAAAACACCCATCATTTTCTCCCCCTCACAGGATAAAGATTCTCCCCCTCCTTTATAACATGCCTCTTTATAACCAGCGCCTTTATAAAGTCCCCCTTTGGCAAGTGACACTTGAGATCCACTGAGCATGCCCTTTCATAAAATTTCATGGGTTAACAAGCTTAAAAATATCCACCACGCCCTTTAAAAAAATACTTCAACTGTCAAAGAGACTTAACCTTATATCTACCCATGCCTCACTTATCCATGCCTCAAAGGACAATATTTCACGGCATATTCACGGCATGGGCAGGATAAATATTGCCCCCTCTTTAAAACAGCAACATTCTCCCCTCTACCCCCCATTGTAACAAATCACCCTCATCATACGCTTCCCCCAATATCGCGACATCCTTAGCTCTTCAGATAATTCATTATCGTCATTTTACGTCTTTTCTTGTACAATTCTATATGGCTCTTCTGATCTTATGACGGACAAGAGCTATGGCTTTTATTTCAGCATAATCTGGGTTTCTCATTCAAGATAAATAACGATAAAATATCCACTATAAATCAATAGCTTATCATTAAAATAACCCGTTTTTTTTGACACAATTAAAAGCATCATCCTTTAAAGGAAAGAAAAAGCCCCTACCAACAATCTCCTCCATCATCAACAACGTATACCAGCAATCATCCCACCCCCATCACACCACCACTAATACGACAGCCAGCACAGCCCCAATCACCCTCACAAATCGCCAACACCTAAAGCTTTGCCCCAGCAACACCTTCCAGCCACCGCCTTCCCAATTTCATCAATAAAATACCACGGATTTCAAAACCACAATTTTCCCTTCATCTTGTCCCCTCCTTTCTCAAAGGAGAAAATGTTTTTTACCACATCAAAAACTTTTCCATTAAAACAAGATATTTTGCTACATAGCCAATGAATGAGCTTTTTTCTGTAGATTTTTTCCCGCGATAAAGGAAGAAAAATTATCGTTTTGCGGTTGACAGAATATGAAAAATCGTATTTAATGGTAGATGCGGTAAGGGGTTTTCTGCGTCCAGATTTCATCATAAAATTTTCGTATTATTATAGGCTGTTATAAAACAGTGTGTCTCGCGACAATGTTTAAAACTTTACGGTTTGAAGGTATCTTTCGTCTTTTTCTGACTGTTTTCTTTTGCATCACCCAATTTGCATCACCAACAACTCTATAATTTTGAGATTTTCAAAACAAGCCGTATTCACGGGCTCCCAATAGAACGCCCTAATAACCCCCCATAAAATACCAATATAATACATCACAGCAATGATGAGCAATACACGCATAAAAATATGAAAACGGCATCATTATGCTCTCATCGCCTCACCTTTCAAGATGCAAAGGCTTGTTTTTCAAAACATTGTTTAGCCAGAATTGAAGAAGATAATATCACTTATCGATCATCAACATAGAGGCTAAGATTATGAAGCCACAAGATTCTCCCCCACCTCATTCCTCACAAACACCAGAAGGAGCAAGTGCACCTGAAGGAGCGCATGCAAATGCATCATTAGACACTCTTACTACACATTTAGAACAGCTTAACATTGAAAAAATAAAAAACACCCCTTTCAACCGTGCAGAGTTAAAAGATATTGTTGCTGGTTTAGAACAGCATAATGCCGATGGCAGTTGGATCAAAAATTATTATGATATTTTAGATCTTTACATGATGCCAGCCTTGGTCGATCAAGCAAATCGTAAATATCCAGAGATGAATCTCAAACTTACAAGCCCCCCTGACGGCTTTGCCCTTGCACTCAAAGAAACGCTCGAAAAGGGCATAAAATCTTCTAGGCTGATCGTTAACGCACAAGATAGGGGAATTCATTTTGCGGTTGTCGATCATCAAACCATTGATAATAAAACATCTTTGATCTTTTTTGAACCGACCTTACTGCGTGACACGCTTCCCGCATTACTTGCATTAAGGACGCGACAATCCATTGAACATCACCAATTTCCGAATATTCATTTTGCCATGGTAGAAATGGATATTCAACGAAGCTCCTCTGAATGTGGGATGTTCAGCTTAAGCCTTGCCAAAAAGCTTTATCTCGAAGCTCAAAAATTAGAAAGACTACACAAAGATAATATTAAGGGTGTGTTATGTGAACCAGACACGCCTTTACCTGCTGAAAAATTAGATCCATATCTTCCAGCTCGTTTATACAAACACGTGCAAGGCAGAAGACGTCTTAAGGAGTATTTAACAGCCAACCCAGAAGCAGCACAGGAGAAAGTAAACAAAAAAGGCGAAACCCTAACCGAAAGATTTGAGAGAAGCCTGGTAGCAACAGAGACAAAAACTGTTTCTGTTTCACAACACAGAAAAAGAGCCACAGAATACAAATCTCTAATGATGTAATAAGCGTTTTGGCCATAGCCATATTCCACATCCACAAAGAATGAAGCTCTGTAGCTTTACGGTAAGGCATAAATTGCTGTTAGCAAATCTTCTTTTCCCTTTGAAAGAGGTAAAGATGCAAACAGTAAGCAACGTGATCTCTTAAAAGATAAAAAGATACCTTACCTTTGACTCTGAAAAGCGTGGGATTTTGTCTTTCGTAATAAATTTTTTTTAATAAAGATGATTTCATCTCTTTGTTTTTTTTAGTTAAAAATCTTTCCTGCAAACATTGTTTAGCCAGAATTGAAGAAGATAATATCACCTATCGATTATCAATATGGAGGCTAATAGTATGAAGCCACAAGATTCTTCCCTCCCTCATTCCTCACAAACACCAGAAGAGGCAAGTGCACCTGAAAGGGCGCATGCAAATGCATCGTTAGACACTCTTACTGCACATTTAGAACAATCCAGTAGTGAAAAAGGCAAAAATATCCCATTCAATCGTAAAGAATTAAAAGATATTGTTGCCCGTTTAGAGGATGATATCTCAACGGGTCGTTGGTTCACAGCTGATTATGCAAGTACAGACCTTAAGCTAATGCCAGCCTTGGTAGATCAGGCAAATCGTAAATATCCCGACATGCGTCTTCAATTGGCAGCGTCATCTCACGACTTTGCCCTTGCACTCAAAGAAGCCATCGAAAACGGCGTTCAATCTTCTAGATTTATCATTCACACAAAGGATAGGGGAATTCATTTTGCGCTCATTGATCATCAAACCATAGAGGACAAAACATCGGTGATATTTTTTGAACCTACAACATTTAACAATATGAAACCAGCAGTACTCGCATTAAGGACGCAATTGGCCCTTAAAGCGCATGAATTGCCCAACTGTTCTTTTGCCATGGCAGAAATGGACATTCAACGCAGTTCCTCTGAATGTGGAATGTTTTGTTTAGCGCTTGCTAAAAAGCTTCATACCGAATCTGCTAAATTAGAAAGACTGCACAAAGATAATATTAAGGGTGTGTTATGTGAACCAGACACGCCTTTACCTGCTGAAAAATTGGATCCATATCTTCCGACCACTTTTTACAAACACGTGCAAGGAAGAAGACGTCTTGGGGAATATCTAAAAGCCAATCCAGAAGCAGCACAGGAGAAAGTAAACAAAAAAGGCGAAACCCTAACCGAAAGATTTGAGAGAAGCCTGGTAGCAACAGAGACAAAAACTGTTTCTGTTTCACAACACAGAAAAAGAGCCACAGAATACAAATCTCTAATGATGTAATAAGCGTTTTGGCCATAGCCATATTCCACATCCACAAAGAATGAAGCTCTGTAGCTTTACGGTAAGGCATAAATTGCTGTTAGCAAATCTTCTTTTCCCTTTGAAAGAGGTAAAGATGCAAACAGTAAGCAACGTGATCTCTTAAAAGATAAAAAGATACCTTACCTTTGACTCTGAAAAGCGTGGGATTTTGTCTTTCGTAATAAATTTTTTTTAATAAAGATGATTTCATCTCTTTGTTTTTTTTAGTTAAAAATCTTTCCTGCAAACATTGTTTAGCCAAAATTGAAGAAAATAATATCACCTATCGATGATCAATATGGAGGCTAAGATTATGAAGCCACAAGATTCTTCCCTCCCTCATTCCTCACAAACACCAGAAGGAACAAGTGCAAATGAATCTTTAGAAGACCTTATTGCACGTTTAATGCAAAGTTCCATCCAAACAGAAGAAGAACATGTTGCACCGAGTTCTGACGAATTAAAAGATATTATTACAGGCTTAGAGAGAGATCTTGTCACCGGCCGTTGGATTAACTCTTATTATGAAAACACAGATATTAGATTGATGCCGGCTCTCGTAGAAAAAGCAAACAGCAAATATCCAGAAATGAATCTCAAATTGGCTCTTACAGCAGAAGAGTTTTCGCACGCACTAAAAGAAGTCGTTGAGAGCGACGCAAAATTTGCCCGATTTATAGTCAATTCAGGAAGCAAAATCCACTTTGCCGTCCTTGATTATAAAAAAGTTGATGACAAAATCTCTTTGATTATGCTTGAACCTACAACCTTTCAGAATATCACGGCTTGCAAACTAGGGATAAAAATAAATCAAACCCTTCAATGTCTTCAACTGCCTCCTTATTCTTTTACCACGGCAGAAATGGATATTCAGCGAAGCTCTTCTGAATGCGGGATGTTCAGCTTAAGCCTTGCCAAAAAGCTTCATCTTGAATCTGATAAATTAGCAAGATTGCACAAAGATAATGTTAAGGGTGTATTATGTGAACCCAATTCATCTTTATCTGCTGAAAAGTTAGATTCCTATCTTCCAACCACTTTTTATAAACACACACAAGGAAGAAGACGTCTAGAACACTATTTAAAAGCCAATCCCGATGCTGAACATGAAACAGTCAACAAAAAAGGCGAAACCCTGAGGGAGAGATTTGAAAAAAACTTAAGAGAAACAGAGGGAAAAACTGTTTCCGTTTCCTCCCACCAAAAAAGGCTCACTGAATACAAATCTTTAACGATGTAAGTGAGGCTTTTTCCATATTCCTATTCATCAAAGAACGAAGAGAGGCTGCTTTACAGCTAAGATTTTTCTAAGCAAACCAGCTTTTGCGTTCATAAAACAAAAATAGCAAACAACTTTCCTCTTAAAGAAAAAGCACCATTGTCCTATAAAAACCAGCCCCTCTTAAAATTGTATCAAAATTCCACAGCTCTTGTTAGCCCAAAGCTCTGTGTAACAATGAGACTCTTTGGATAAGCAAAACGTTTGATACATAAAATATTTAATGCTTTCGTCTTCAGTAAAAGCATATGTCTTGTTTTTCTGAGAGTATCCACTTCGTATCTCAAACACCCCCACATCAATGCCATACGACCAAACAACCGCAATAGACCACACTTATCGTGCATCAACCCAACAGCTGCCCGCACCCCAAGAAGGCTCCATCAAAAACACCAGCCCAACCATTATTCCACTTGACCAACCATTACCCCACTTGGCCAACCATTCCCCATTCCCTAAGATGTCACAACCAACCTTTTGATTTCATAAAAGTTTCACATCTCTTCTGTTTTTGAAGCGTGAAAAAATTCATTTTTAATCTGTCAACCAGCCTCACGTTACCGTGAGGCTTTATTTTATGGAGAAGCAAATGAGAAAAATATCAGCAGCAGGGCTTGCACTCATTAAACAATGGGAAGGATTGCGTTTACATGCCCATAAAGATGCCATCGGGGTGTGGACAATTGGCTATGGTCATACCAGCACGGCTGGCAAACCGTTCGTTCACAAGGGCATGATCATTACTGAAAAACAAGCAGAAGAAGTTCTTTCTCAAGATTTAAGACAATTTGAAAATACCGTTGAAAAACATGTGACGGTTTCTTTAACGGATGAACAATTCGCCGCGCTCGTATCGTTTTGCTATAATATAGGAACATCGGCTTTTTGTAATTCGACCCTGCTCAAAAAACTCAATAATGGCGAATATGAAGCCGTCCCTGCTGAGTTACAAAAGTGGACTAAAGCAGGAGGAAAACGTCTTCACGGTTTAGTGCACCGTCGTGCAGCAGAATCGGGATTATGGGCAAAAGGGGCTTATGTTTCTCCCAACTACCAAACTGTAGAAACGCAAGCTCCAATGGGATTTTTCAAAGCAGAAGCGCTTACACCGATTATTGGTTCTTTTTCTGGACTTGGGGGCTTATTGGCAGGCAATGGTCCCATCCAATGGGCATTAGCAACCATTATGGTTTTAGCCGCCTGCGTTGGCATTTTCTTTGTGGCAAAACGGTTTCGGGAGCAGAGCTTATGATGTGGTGGTTGAAAAAAAATCTGATGATAACAGGAGCGGCTCTGACCGCTTTTTTTATCGCTTTAGCAAAAGCTTTCACTCTTGGAAAGAAAGTTGAACAACAAAAGCAAATAGAAAAAACGCTAAAGTCATCAACAACACGGCTAGAGGTGGAAAATGAAATTAATCAAAAAAGTGATGCTGATGTACGCGCTTCTCTTACTCACTGGTTGCGCGATAAAAACAATCAATAAGCCTTTTTCTTGCGTTGGTTGGATGCCCATTTATTTAGACAAAAAAGATCTCAATATCATCAGTTCAAATCTCGCAAGAGATATTTTAAAGCATAACAAACAAGGGGAAGGCTTGTGTGGGTGGAAACATGGCTAGAAAAAAAACAGAAAAACAAACAGAGCTTACAGAAAAGGAAAAAGAAATCCTACAAGAAATCATCACAACGTATAAAAGTGTAAAAATGATGTCACGCTATACGAAGTGGATTATATTCATCATTTTCTTATTAGCACTTGATTTTTCACGGATCATAGATGTGCTGGGAAGTATTTTTACACAAAAATCGAATATTCAGCTCTAAAATAAATAAAAAACGTGAGACGTGTTAAATCTTTTAAAAAGATAAAAAGCCATTCGTTATTTTTTGAAAACATGGAGATTTTATTGATGATTTTTTCACGTCTCACGAGAATTTTTTACACGCCTCACAAACATCCTGCTCTTCACAAACACTTTCATGAAATGAATTTAGGGGTATGAAGAGAGATTTTTAACCAACGCGTAAGTCAGCAACTTTGGTAACATAAGAAAAGGATCATACCAACATACATTTTTTTAATAATCTATTGATATCCAAATGATTTTATACTCTTCATAAATAGCATAGCCAAGAATTTTGTATTACAAAATATTTCTTTTAAAGAAGCGCATAAACAAGTAATGTAATGGGAGCCTTACATAAAACCTCTTATCTTTACGTTTAATAAAAAAGCAAGCTGGCTCCTCTCTGCCTCTCAATGCCCCCCAATTCCCACCCTCTCAATGCCCTTATGTCCTATGCATAAAGGTCAAGTTGAAGAGAATATATGGAAAATCCTTGGCTCGAAAATATGAAAAGAAAGCATGAGGCTACAACAGAGTTTCGCGTGCCTTTATCATCAGAAGCATTAAAAATTCTAACACAAGCGCGCCTATTGTCTCGTCATGATTTTTTCGGCTACCTATCATGGTCCCCTTAGCTCAAAAATTGCTCCCCACTTAAGAATTTTCTGTCACAATATAGGCAACAAACAGAACTTGAGTATAACAACATGGGTTTGGCTCTAGGTGATGAGCTTACCGAAAAAAGATGAGAGCAAGGCGAAAAATTAGCTTTTATCTTTAAGCTTCTCAAATGGAGCAGTCTCCTCATTCCCAAAACTACCCAAACAGAAAAATGCTTGTCCCAGTATATAAAAGCCCTTTAACAGAGCAAACCCTTATTTTTTTCATACAAAAGCTTGAAATACCAGCATCTTATTCATAAAAAAACAAACCAGCCCCATCATGCTCTTTTCAACTCTGTCTTTCCAACGCTCAATAGGTACTAACTCTTAACTACTGACTCTTCTTAACTACTGACTTTTAATGATTACGTTGGTTCATAAAAACCGTAGTGACCTCTCACCCTATGAAGCACAAACACAGGATTTTTTAACGGGGCATGCATAAACCTGAAATGAAAAAACAGAACTGTATTAGGAATAAATGATTATAAATCAAAGAGTTATATTTTTATTAGCACAATATTTTCAAAGGAAACCACGATCCCCGCACAATAGAAACATTTCATAAAAACAAGAGAAAAAGCCAAGAACCGAGAATGAGATTCATTCACAATAACGGTAGATCAACCAGTGGAGAATAGAACAATCCTATAAGATAAAGAAACTGTCATAAAAGGAAAAACTGTATGAAACGTGAAAAAGCATAAAAAAACGGGCCCAGAAGACCCGTTTCTTTATTATTTCTATGGAAAAGAGCTTAGAAATCCATTCCGCCCATTCCACCCATTCCGCCAGCAGGCATCGGAGGCATTGGTGTATCTTTCTTTGGAACTTCAGCAACCATTGCTTCTGTTGTGATCAGAAGGCTCGCAATTGAAGCCGCATTCTGAAGAGCAGAACGCACAACTTTCACAGGATCAACAATTCCCAAAGCAATCAAATCACCGAATTCACCAGTTGCGGTATTGTAACCATAAGTGTCAGCATTATTTTCCAGCACTTTTCCCACAATAATAGCAGCTTCTTCACCAGCATTGCTTGCAATCTGGCGCGCTGGTGCTTGTAGAGCACGACGAACGATACTAATACCAGCTTCTTGGTCAGGATTACTTCCCTTAACGGTCAACGCATTTGCTGCACGCAACAATGCGGTACCACCACCAGCAACAATACCTTCTTCAACAGCAGCACGTGTTGCATTCAAAGCATCATCAACACGGTCTTTCTTTTCTTTCACTTCAACTTCTGTTGCACCACCCACACGGATAACAGCAACACCACCAGCGAGTTTAGCAAGTCTTTCTTGCAATTTTTCACGGTCATAGTCAGAAGTTGTTTCTTCAATCTGAGCCTTGATTTGATTGACGCGAGCAGTAATTTCAGCCTTTTGTCCAGCACCATCAATAATGGTGGTGTTTTCTTTAGAAATATTCACTTTCTTTGCACGTCCAAGCATATCCAAAGTGACATTTTCAAGTTTAATGCCCACATCTTCAGAAATAACCTGTCCGGATGTCAAGATAGCGATATCCTCTAACATTGCTTTACGACGGTCACCAAATCCAGGAGCTTTTACAGCAGCAATTTTCAAACCACCACGCAATTTGTTGACAACGAGCGTTGCCAAAGCTTCACCTTCCACATCTTCAGCGATAATGAGAAGTGGTTTTCCAGACTGAACAACAGCTTCAAGCACAGGAAGAAGAGATTGCAAATTAGACAATTTCTTTTCGTGAATGAGAATGTAAGGATCATCAAGATCAGCGACCATTTTCTCAGCATTTGTGACAAAATAAGGGGAAAGATACCCACGGTCAAATTGCATTCCTTCAACGACTTCTAATTCTGTTTCAGCAGTTTTAGCTTCTTCAACGGTAATGACGCCTTCATTGCCCACTTTTTCCATAGCATCAGCGATCATTTTACCGATTTCAGCAGCGCCATTAGCGGAAATTGTTCCCACCTGTGCAATTTCTGCTGAAGTTTGGATTTTTTTTGCTTTTTTGAAGAGGTTTGCCACCACTTCTTCAACAGCAGCATCAATCCCACGTTTAAGATCCATTGGGTTCATGCCCGCAGCAACAGCTTTAACACCTTCTTGCACAATAGCTTGTCCTAAAACAGTTGCTGTTGTTGTTCCATCACCAGCGATATCATTGGTTTTAGAAGCAACTTCGCGCAACATTTGTGCACCCATATTTTCGAACTTATCTTCCAGTTCGATTTCCTTTGCAACGGATACACCATCTTTTGTGATGCGAGGCGCACCGAATGATTTATCAATCACCACATTGCGACCTTTAGGGCCGAGTGTCACCTTAACAGCATTAGCAAGGATGTCGACACCGCGCAACAAACGCTCACGCGCTTCACGGCCAAATTTGACTTCTTTAGCAGCCATTTAATTTCTCCTTGGAGTTTTCTCAAAATAGTACACAATGAAAAATTAAGCGCTTCAATTAGCCCATAATTCCCATAATGTCAGATTCTTTCATAATGAGGAGGTCTTCCCCATTAATCTTGACTTCAGTTCCAGACCATTTTCCAAACAAAATACGGTCTCCTGTTTTGACTTCTAAAGGCACGCGCTTTCCGTTATCATCGAGAGCGCCATTGCCAACAGCAATCACTTCGCCTTCTTGGGGTTTTTCTTTTGCTGTATCAGGGATGATAATCCCACCAGCCGTTTTATTTTCAGATTCAACCCGACGGACAACGACACGGTCGTGAAGTGGGCGGAATTGTATATTAGCCATGTTTTAAATCCTTAAAACTGAACATAATTGCATTAATCTTAAAAGTTCTTGCTAGCACTCTCAAACTACGAGTGCTAGCATGTGTTAGATATAAAATCGGCATCTCTCAATGTCAAGAATAGCCATAAAAATAATTTCTCTAAATGAAGCTTCAAAGTCTTGCCTCTTATTGCACTTTCGCGTTATCTATCTTTTTTGAGAACCCGTGAACAAAAAAGGATCTTATCATGGTTGAAACACGTCAGGAAACGGATAGCTTTGGAACGATTTCGGTACGTCAAGATCGTTATTGGGGCGCACAAACTGAACGTTCTCTGCATAATTTTAATATTGGCAGTGAAAAGCAGCCTCTTGCCATCATCTATGCTTTAGTCCTTGTCAAAAAAGCAGCAGCGATTGTAAATATGGACAAAGGAAAACTACCAGAAAATATTGGAAAAGCAATTATTGCCGCCGCTGATGAAGTGCTTGCTGGCGATTTTGATACACATTTCCCACTATCCGTCTGGCAAACAGGTTCTGGCACACAAAGCAATATGAATGTCAATGAAGTCATTGCTAATCGTGCTAGTAAGATTTTGGGAGGAAAACTTGGAAGCAAAAAACCAGTTCATCCCAATGACCATGTCAATATGAGCCAATCATCGAACGATTCCTTTCCCACGGCGCTTCACATTGCCACCACGTTGCAAACACGCCAACACTTATTGCCAATCCTTGAAGCTCTTATTGCGACATTAAAACAAAAAGAGCAAGAATTTGCAGATATCATTAAAATCGGCCGCACCCATACCCAAGATGCAACCCCTTTAACCTTAGGGCAAGAATTTTCAGGCTATCGTGCCGCATTAGAAGCCAATCTTCAACGCATTGAAAATGCTCTAACCGATGTCCAAACGCTTGCTCAAGGTGGTACGGCTGTTGGCACAGGGCTGAATGCGCCAAAAGGTTTTGACGTTGCTTTTGCGCAAACAGTGAGCACTCTCACAAGAATAACATTCCAAACTGCCAGCAATAAATTTGAAGCACTTGCCCATCATGGCGCCCTTGCGCATTTCCACGGAAGCTTGAATGCTCTCGCTGCTGATCTGTTTAAAATTGCCAATGACATTCGGTTTTTAGGCTCTGGTCCACGTTCTGGTTTAGGGGAACTCAGTCTTCCTGAAAATGAACCCGGATCTTCTATTATGCCCGGCAAAGTTAACCCCACGCAATGTGAAGCCTTAACCATGGTTGCATGCCAAGTTTTTGGTAATCACACCAGCGTAACCTTTGCCGCAAGCCAAGGACATTTTGAACTCAACGTTTATAAACCTGTTATTGGCTATAACGTTTTACAATCAATTACCCTTCTTGGTGATTGCATGCGTTCTTTTGATATGCATTGCATTCAAGGATTACGGGCCAATCGTGTTCATATTCACTCGCTCATGGAGCGCTCACTCATGTTAGTCACAGCTCTTGCACCAGAAATTGGCTACGAAAAAGCTGCTGAAATTGCCAAAGCAGCACATAAAAATGATACAACTTTGCGCACCGAAGCATTAAAAGCAGGCGTTTTTGTAGAGGATTATGACCGATTAGTTAATCCCAAAAAGATGATTGCTCCCCAATAAACAACCCACTAAAAAAGATGCAAACATCTTAAAACAAATCTTTTTGTCAAAAGATCGGGGTGTAAACACCCCGATGATGACCGATAACAATTACCCACAGCGTTCATTTTAGGCTCTGATCCGCATTTATGCTATGGGTGGTTTTGTCGCTTATATTGTACTTAAAAGGCACAACGGTTTTGGAAAGGCATGGATAATCATGGCTCAACACCCAATGGCTATATTGACAGAAAGTGATTTAAATGGATATGACCTTAAGGTGTTTTTCATTCTAGCTTCGCGTCTTGATTTTGAAAATCTATTAGCTATCAGCCAAACAGAATTAGCTCAAAAAAATCGGTATTAATAGACATAATTTCAATCGAAGTATAAAAAGATTAATGAATTCATCGACGCTTTACAATGTTATCATTATTGATAACATTGGGTAGATAACTCTTATCTCAATGAGATAATGTGTTTATTTATAATGATAATCTAGCGTTATCCATATTGAATGAGAATCCTAAATACCGTAAGATTTTCTCATTTTAAATCGGTCCCATGTTGCATCAATCAAAATCACTGACTTACACATCACAAACGCAATGAATGTGTGAATAGAAATTGTATCCGATAAGGACAAAAACACCTCTAATGAACCACCTCAAGTGCCAAGGACTGTCACAACGGACAAAGGGGCCTGTCACAACATTGTGGAGAGGACTGTCACAACACCCCACGAACTGGCAAATATAGTAATGGTACCGGCGTACTCCTTTATGAAGCGTAAAAGAGGTGCTCAATAGATTTATCATTATACCATTTACAATCGCTGTCGTGAAATGGGTTTAGGAACATTGAGAAATGTCTCTTTTATGAAGCGTGAAGATGGGAGTGCTCAATAGAGGAACAGCTGTTGGAAAAAACTCAATGCACTGAAAGGTTTTGCTCTTTGCTGAAACAATCAGCTCTCTGACGGGGATATACTTGACAGCTCGCAAGAAATTGGAGGCATTTGCCCATTATGGCACCCTCACCCATTTCCACAAAAACCTGAATGCACGCGCTAATCTCTTTAAAATCGCCAAAGACATTCAGTTTTTAGACTCTCATCCACGTTCCGGCTTTAAGCGAACAGAACAGAGAGTTTATCCGTTTTACATGGCGCATAAGAAACTTCATGAAACTTGAGATTCTCGCACTTTACTCCTTCTTATTCTTCGTATTCCATTCAATCAATCAAAACTATTCGCTTGGATTATCACAAGCAAAAGTGGCATATAGATAAAAAAGAAATAAAGTCCCTCATCCCCTCAAGTGCTCAAAAGGCTACCGCAATACAAAGCTACGCAATATCAGAAACGAGCAACGAATATGATGGTGCCAATATGCATTTTTTACGATCAATTGAATATGTAAGCACATTGATGTCAATCATAATGGATAATACATTTAATAACAAAAAGTGTTTTAATATGTATAAAATAATGTTTTTTAAATAAATAAAAAGCTTATTTACTATACTATATTTTTTTCTAAAACACAGAGAACATTGAAAGAGTATAAAAAATCCTGAAAAATCAATATAAACGCGGGATAATAGCATGAAAACAAGTTTTAAGAACGCTTAAATATGGATAATTATAGAGTTTTTGAGTGTTTTAGTTTTCATAATGATATTAAGTATAGATTTTTTTAACCAATTTGTATATAATACGATTTGTATCTGAAATAAATTGGGGACGTTTTTATGAAAACAAAATGTTTAGTTGCACTATCTATTTTCACCTTCATTACCGCTTCAACAGCGCAAGCAGCAGATACGGTAATCTTTAAGCAATCAGAACCGAAGGTTTCATTGCAAGATGTTTCATCGTCACGTATTTCACCGGTTACTGTTTCTGCGCCTTTTTCTTGGTCTGGTTTTTATTTTGGAGGACAAATTGGATATTTTTCCAATAAAAATACTCTAAATTACGCACAAGAAGCTAGGGACGGAAAATGGGCTTGGATTGATAGAGATTTATCACCTAAACTATCAGGATTGAGAGCAGGTTTGTATGCAGGTTCTAATATTGATCTGGGAGATCTTGTTTTCGGTTTTGATATCGACATGGTCTGGTCTGGGAGGAAAAGCACCCAAACAGACAATGGAAAGAAAATTCTAGATGAATTAGACTCTATTAACATTGCCTTTAAAGACGCTGGGATTCCTATCATAAAATCTGCAGCTCAGGGTGAAACGATATCCAACTATGGTGACATTGTTGTTAGCAGTGTAACACTGAAAGAAAAATGGTCTGGTGCCACGCGCGCGCGTATTGGTTTTGCTTCCCATCGTCTTATGCCTTATATTGCAGGGGGTATAGCCTATACACAGATGCAATATATCATGTCACTTTTATCAAAATCGCAAGAAGATTCGACAATTTTTGCTTCTGGCAATGTGTTAGATGAGACAAAAACAATGTTTGGTTACACTGTTGGTGGTGGTTTTGATCTTGCAATGACAGATAATATTATTATGCGTACAGAATATCGTTATTCAGATTTTTTTAAAAAGAAATTTGCAAACGATAACCTTAAAATCTCTTCTCAAACGCATGATGTTCGCTTTGGTATCGCTTATAAATTCTAAGTTTTGTAGAAAAATTGAACGATTAAAAAACCCTGTTAAAAACGGGGTTTTTTAATGCCCCTTTCCCCCTAAAAAGACGTAGATTCTAAAAACCAGTACTAAACTGTAAACAAATAGTCACGAAACGATAAAGCATCTCCCTCTTTTAAAGCAAGTTTCTATCCTCTCAGCCTTTCATGTCGTGCATTGGGAATATAAAAGCTTTACCATCATACCATTGGGCGCCATCGTAAAATAAATGAGAGCCGTTATTTAAGAGATATTTCTTTAAAATAAATATGGATATTGTGCATCAATTGCAGTTTTATAAAATAATGTTGACTTGCCTCCCCGCTCTTAAAGGATAAAGATTCTAAAAACCCATTTTTAAACACCATGTCCGTTTATAAAAGCACAAAAACCCTTGGGAACTCTTGGGGGATTTGGGCGGGCTTCTCTGGGCTCCTCATGGAATGCCCTTAAACCTACAGCAAGACAAACACACTGAAAAATATCCAACACACACCGAAAAAATACTGTAACGTTTCAAGGAAGTATGCCCTATATTACCACACTTCAAACAACAGTATTTTACCGCTATTGTATGCCAGAGTGGAAAGAGGATATTGCGGTTCTCTGTTTATGTAATTTCTGTAACGGGGAGACAGCTTCATTTAGGGAGCACATGAAGTTTTCAAAGTAAAAACCAATTTCCAATCTTACCATTTCCCTCTGCTTTACGACTTTCAAAAGCCTCTAAAGCATAATCTTTTAAGCCTCTGCTCCTGTCTTTTAAAGAGAGGAAATTACACATTACCCCATGTTTTTGTTTCTCACATATCTTTTTGGCGATCACACCCTTCATATCATACGGCAGCGCTTCAAACCAAACACACTCAAATTCAAGATACTTGGGTTGCCAATTCACATGCGTGTTTTAAAGAAACATCTCTCAAAACCCTCAAGCCCATTTTGCGACAGCACCCACAAGAATATAAAATCTATAGAGCACCATCTCTACACTTCAATAAAAGTGCAAGCTGGCACCATCCATCATACACTTTACCTCCAATGATGCCGTTCTATCAAACTTATGTAAATGTGATCATTTCTGATTAAATATAATGTTGATTTCCTGCTTCTTTGAGGCTGGTTTCACCAAAGTCACAAGACGTTGGCCAGAGCCTTCCTCTCCACAGGCTGATACGGTGGAACTCACCGCCAAGTTTTTTAAATTAATCGCGGCATTAATGTCTCGATCATGGTGTGTACCACAATGAGAACATCTCCACTCACGTATGGTAAGAGGCAATTGTTCAATCTTACATCCGCAATGATGGCAGATCTTACTGCTCGCATACCAACGATCTGCAATAACAATCTGTCGACCATAGCGTTCGGCCTTATATTCCAATTGACGGCGAAACTCGAAAAAACTTTGATCTGCAAGGGCACGCGATAAATGCTTATTTTTCAGCAAACCTTTTACATGAAGATCTTCCAGACAAAATGTACCAAAACGCTGAATTAAATCTGTTGTAACCTTATGCAAATGATCTGTTCTGATATTACTTATCCGTGCATGAAGCTTAGCGAGTTTTTGTTTCTCCTTATAACGATTGCTCGAGCCTTTTTGCTTACGGCTTAGCCTTCGTGATAAGCGCCGTAAACGATTTAGCAAAGCCTTATAAGGTTTAACGCCTCCTATGGTTTCTCCTGTCGAAAGCGTTGCAAGTGCATTGATGCCCAAATCAAGACCAACAATAGCTTGGTTCTCGCTCAGTGACTCTTGATTATCTGTTTCAACGCTAAGACTTACAAACTACCGATCCGCTTTACGGCTAATGGTTGCTGACAAGATCTTTCCTTGAAATCGCAATTGTTCTCGCAGACGAACCCAACCAAGCTTGGGAATTCTTATCTTGAAACCTTGCAACTGTATTTGATCATTGGTCAAAGTAAAACGATCGTGCACTCCTTTCTTTCTAAAAGTGGGATATCGGCTTCTCCCTGAAAAGAAATTCTTAAAAGCCACACCCAATTGAATAATTGCCATTTGTGGAGCATTTTTAGTAACTTCCATCATCCATGGAAATTGTTCTCGTTTTAGAGAATTGAATTGTCTACGTAGCGCATAGTCATTAGGCTTTGGTAAATTATTATCTTTCTTCCATGCTTCATATTGCTGCTGCCATTCCTTCAGTGCCCAATTATAAGCAAAGCGCGCGCAACCACTGGCTCGAGCCATGTAGCTTCGTTGTTTATTGTTTAAGTCTAGAGCTATTTTGTGAGCAACAATCATTGCGATGCCTCTACAGCTTGACGAACATTCTCTAATAACCTTTGATTTTTTCTCGAACGACTTCCATAAAGACGAGCACTAAAGACAGTAATAATTTCTAAAACATCTTTGGCTAAATCCTCTTCAAAACTGCTTTCTTCCCCCTGATTAAGAATGACAACCTCAACTTGTTTGGCTTCACAAATGGCGAAGACTAATTCTGCACCAAAGCACAATAAACGATCTTTATGCGTAATCACCAAACGACCTATCTCATTTTCAATGAGAGCATCCAATAAACGTTTAAGTCCCTTTTTACGATAATTCATCCCTGCCCCCTAAATCAGAGATGAGTTCATAAGTCCAACCTTGGCTTGCGCAATAAAGCTCAAGAACCTGTTTTTGTCGCTCTAAATCGTCTTTTTGATCATGGCTCGATACACGCGCATAAGCAATGGTTTTTCTTTGTGACAGTTCTCTCGAATGAAAAAGCTCAGGTCTAAGCTTGGATAGGTCATAACGACGGTGTCCTCCTGCCGTATGCTTAGAAATAATTTTGCCTTCACCTTCCCAACGGCGCAAAGTGCTAATCGAAACACCCAAAACTTGAGAGACCTTACCTATCCCAATAAATCTATCCATAATGTATATTATTAAAAAGATATAAATAGATTACAAGTAAGCTGTTAAAGCCCTTGAAACGGCATAAGAGGCATTTTTATTCATTTTTTGTAAAATTTCACTCCACGCAAGCTCATCTAGCTTGTAACGTACGAGCGACATGATTTTTGTTGAATTACTATAAACAAACTTGAAATGAAAGAATCCTACGGTATTCGAGTTTTTCATTCAACATGCAAAACATTGAATACGGTCTATAAAACAACGTGATGCGCCATAACAGGATAAAGGAAAATATTTATGAAGTGGTGCGGGTGGTCGGACTCGAACCGACACTCCTCTCGGAACCAGATTTTGAGTCTGGCGCGTCTACCAGTTCCACCACACCCGCACACTGCTATAAAAGACAGGACTATAAAAGACAGACTTGTCGATTATTCCTTTGCACTATATGAAGAAGAACAGATTCGTCAACAGAAGACTTCTCATTTTTTAAGAATTCATATCATTTTCTTATCTATTTTATGAAATACTTTCTTTATTGGATTTCTCTATCGGATTTATAGCAATCTCATTTGTAAAGTGTTTACCTCTTAAATTTATAAAAAGCCTCATGATATTAAACAAATTAAAGCTTTGGACGATTTCTTTAGCAAATCGGCGTACAGCACCACACTGGCTTGGTTTCATTGCCTTTATTGAAAGTTCTGTTTTTCCAATTCCCATAGATGTTTTATATATTCCGATGCTTCTTATCCATCAAAAGCGGGTTTATCGTTATGCTTTGATTGCGACGATCTGTTCTGTATTAGGAGGCATTGCCGGTTGGTTTATCGGACATTTTGCCTATGATACCCTTGCCAAACCCATTTTAGAAATTTATGGTAAGGTTGAAAGTTTTGAATCTCTGAAAAATAGTGCAACCCTGCAATTTCTAATCATTTTACTGATAACATCAGGTTTTTTTCATCTTCCCCCCATCAAGATTGTCACAATTTTGGCCGGTGTTATGAGTGTGCGTCTTGAATTTTTCATTCTTATTTGTACTTTTTCCAGAGGCGCTCGTTTTTATCTTCTCGCGTGGCTGATTAAACATTTTGGGCAAAAAGCAATGAATTTTCTAGTACAGCATTTTAAATGGATTGTTCTCATTGGTTGTGTTAGCCTCCTTTTAATTTATGGGATTTTCATAGCTTTTTTAAACAAGAAGCTTTTATAAGGAACAGACTTAATGGCATGCGTTTTGTCTTCTCACCCGCTTTTACACAAGCACCTTCATCTTGAACCCAGCAGAAAAGAACAAAGTTTATGGGCTTTTTTTCTCGCTTTTTGCTTGTCTGCCACAATAGGGATTGCCCTTGGTTTTGAACATTTCGGAGGATATCTTCCTTGCGATTTATGTCTCATAGAGCGTTTTCCCTATTATGGTGCCATACCATTTTTGCTCTTAGCAGGTTTTGGAGCATGTTTTTTTCGCACAACTGCTTGGATACAACTTTTATTTTTGTGTGTTTTTGTCTTAATGTGCATCAGCCTTGTTTTAGCCGTTTATCATGCGGGTGTTGAATATGGCTTTTGGACAGCTCCCCTCAGTTGTGGTTTAAGCGCAGTGAGAAAAACCTCAGACATTAACCAGTTGCTTAACCAACTAAACAACATTCATCCTCCTTCTTGTTCTGAAGCATCCGCACGCTTTCTTTTTCTTTCATTTGCCGGTTGGAATGTCGTCTCAAGCCTATTTTTCTCCCTTATAAGCCTCTATATTACTTCAAAAGGGCTCCTTTCAGTCCATAAAAAACTCTAACCATAAAATAGAAACGAAACCGCGTGCACTCGTTCTCTCCAATCGCTTTCCACCAACAACCCTCCAGTCACCAATCCCCACCCAAAACCACCCACCGCCAAACCAACCCACCAACACCAACGAGTCACCAACATCCCTCCTCTAGCGTTGTACTCAAAAGACAAAAATGAGCAGATACATCCACTTTATGGTTTCACCTCTCTGTACTTATAAGCAACATTTTGATAAAAACTCGTGATAGAAAAGCCGTAAAATAATAAGTGAGGGGACCAATAAATATAAATGGTCTGCTATGGCTGAAGATAAGAACACAAAGCCTTCTACCCTATCACCTATTTCCTTAGATATAACCAAACTTGAAGAACCATGTGTTATGATGGAACATGATCATAATGCATGGCGCGAGCATATAAAAGAAAGGGATTTAAATGCTCCTTACGAAAAACCACCTCATATAAAACCACGAATCAAATCGGCCCCACGCATCAGGCAAGTTTTTTGGTGCGATTTTCCTCATGATTCGATACTCCCTGAATTTTGGAAAAAGCGGCCTGTTTTAGTGCTTTCTAAGAATGCAAAATTATATGGAAATGTGACAGTTTTACCTTTTTCAACGAAATCACAACCCAATAATCCCGCTGCGTATCCAATACAATCTCCTATAGAGAATAAAAAAGCATGGATTATCTGCAATTATGTCACAACAGTTTCTGTAAGTCGTTTAAGTTGCTCACGTACCGTTCCAAGGTTATCCTGCGAAGATTTTCATAAAGTTGTAGCTCTGATGCTCAAATATTTACCGCATTTACAGTATTGACTTTTGAGAAAAATAAGTGTATCTATATCACCATACACGGCATCAGTAATGGTGGCCGCTTCCCCGCAAGGGGAGATAGGAACGAAGGAGTGGGAAACCGCTCCTTTCGTCATTTTTGGTATTTTTTTGAAAACTTTTTAGCCATTTTTGCAAACTTCCCTAGAACATATCCAATATCCCTCCTCCACCGTTGTTGTTTTGAAATATCTGTGATTTGGGATAAGCAGAAAACAATATCCGTACTGTTGATCCGGTAAAGTTTCCCATGAAGATTACCGATATATTGTACATACTTATCATTTCATTGCACAAAAAATCGTGCTGCCGTTTCTTAAACTTTATATGATTTTCCGCAATGGGAATATCTTTCCAAGATTGAAAAAAAAGCTTCGCTTTATATGACCACACCTCAAACGATCGTATTTTACGAAATAACAAAGAAAATTCTCTAATAAACCAGAAATCAACACCCAACCGATTTCTATCTCTTCACCAAAAACAATTGGTTATTGCCCTAACCGCATTATTTCACCGGTCACATGACCTAACATAGCTTTTGCAGATAGACTTTTTCCTCTTCTCCTAGAAACGATCTATGTTAAGCTATTTTGGGATTTACTGCTGAATTGCTTATGCTTGCGCTTTGAATACCTTTTTCTCATTATACAAAAGGTAGATAAAAAAATAATTTCGTTTATCAGCTTTATTTTAAAGACACACCTATTTTTACAGGATACGTTTTCCTTTCTATCAGCCCTATCGCGTTCAATACACTTATCGTTTCTAAACATGAACAACCAAGCATCACAATGGAGCAATAGACACCCATCACTTTCATGGGCACTTGCATTGACAAGAGATAAACAAGAGTATTGATCATCACACACGGAGCAAAAATCTATAGCGACTATGCCATAGACTTTCGCCACGCACGGGTTATTCTTAAAGCATATTTATGATGAAATAATCATTTATGACATCCTTTTTGTTGTGCCAAAGAACAGGTTTTGCTAACTAGTTTTACTATTGTGCAAATTTCTTAAGAAAAACTCTCACTGGGTCTATAGATAGCAAGATTTCTTTATGGAGAGCGCACATGACGCTCAGCTTTGACCTTTTCCATAACAAGGATAAGTTCAAATTTTAACCAACACGACAATACACCTACTCTAAACGATTTATGTACCACCTCATCCGCAACAGGCTGCTCCAATATTGGTGCATTTATCGGTGCATTGACTTGAGAATTTTTTGCACTTCCACGCACCGTAAAAAAAGAAAGTATTTTTATCATGTTGCACTCCATTTTAATTGATTTGGATTTTAAAATGCCCAAAAAAATCAAACAAAAATAGAGAGGTAAGTTACGAAAACTACAGGGTAAATTTTACTGCCCCAAAATGTCTATTTTTCCCCGCCTGAACAGTCAGAGGAACACTATAAAAATTATTTTCATTGAAAAACAATTACTTATAATCTAGGGAAGAAAAGTAAAAATCTCCCCCAGAAAAAGAGATTATCTTCAGAATTATCAAAAAAAACAGCACAATTTTAGTGATCTTTTTATTTTTTTTCTTTTGATAAAAGAGAGCTGGCAGGTGTCTTAGGCGCCCCTCCGGTAGGTTCCCAATTCGCAACAGCTGCTAATTCCTCAATAACATCCTTTTTTAACTTACCATTTTTCTTATTGTGTAAATCATATTGATCAGCATTCTGTTGCAACCATTTTGCAAGCGTTCCTTTAACAGTTTTACCACCCTCAACCTCACTCACCGCTTCCCATGCCGCAACAATAGCAGCAAGCTTTGGAGCATAACGTGGATGCGTTGGATCTTGAAACGCATATTTTTGGTCCTTAGTCTCAGCAGAATCATCCTCAGGGAAAAAAAATGGAGGGTACAGACCACGCGATGAAAGCCATTCTTTTAAATCATCAACGCGAACATATGAGGAATCTGCATCTATAAAATCCGAAAAATTATAGTACGACCATTCTATCTCTAATCGATTGCTTTTTCCCGCTTGAACGATAGCATGATAGGCTGCACGGAAATTAGCAGTTTTCTCTGATGATACGGAAAGGTTATCTTCGTAAATATCACTTTTTTCTGGTTCTAATTTGTTGACAAACAAATACTTTCCTGGATTTAATCCAACTATTAAAAGCGCTGCCTGCAGTATTGTTAGTTTTTCAGAAAGCCGCCAAAATTTCAAACCATCACTATTTTCCATATATGCTCCCTTTTTTCTGCACAATTTCGCTCTTTTTTAAAAACATCAAAAACGTTTGTTAACGCGTAGAGATTATGCACTTCTCACATTTCAACTCATCCCATACTTTAAATAAAACACAGCACCCACACCCCTCCTTGTGATACACAAGAAAATGATTTGAATTGCTTCAATATAAGAAGTTTTGAAGTGAGAGGAATCCTACTGAATTTTGGGCTTTCATACAAGATATCAGGCAAGTTACAAGGCGATAAATGCCCCTTCATAAAGCATAAATTCTTATGCGTGATCAAACAATTTGATATGATAATATCTCTTTCATTTATGCACTCCCACCCTTAAACCTGCCCCTGCAATTACAGCACAAAAGATAATTCGTTACATCAAATCCACCTAAATGCAAAAGCTGTAACAACGCTCAATGCGCGTAAATATCATAAGAATACTGTCTTACACCTCCACAAGCAGGATGATTGGCGTAAAACTGTACAATAAAATGCCATACCTATAATGAACCGTACTAAAGACTGTCGCAACATTGGGAGCTAAAGTGTATGATGATGCCAGCTTGCTCTTTTATGAAGCGTAAAGATTAAGAAGACTCAATGGAGTTTATATTATTTCATGGAAATTTTGCGGCTCTACCCTTCTATACTCTTCACGGGGCCCCCTCGCGAAATGGGCTTTTGTCCCTTGAAAAAGGTCTCTTTTTAAAGAATCATTTCAAATTCCAAGAGCTATTACAGTCTTTTGAACGCATCAAATGAATGATGGTGCTAGCTTATTCCTTTCCTATATTCTCGAGCATCAATACATTAAAATGCTCCATTCAAACATCCCTTTAGCAAAATAAAGCACATTATCTCTTAAATTTTTTCACGCAATTATTTCTTTCATGCGCCCCTTTCGTCTCCATTTGATAAATCTCCTTGTACTTTCTCAGTGCAACCTTTTTGTAATTTGTCAGTTTTTAACTTTTAGATTGACTTTCGGTTTATTTTTCTTATGTTTTAGAATTATTCTAAAGTGCAGAGGAACAGAAAATGTTGAGATCGTTTTTTTCATTTGTACAACGTAAAGCTCTGTCCTTTCGTTCAGCACAAAACGTGATACTTAAAGTGCTCAAAATAAAAGAGCAACATGCGGCGCTCTATTTAAAATATGCAAAAGCTCTAGAACCTTATTCCTCTAAGGAAGCCGCGGTTTTTACCGCCATGGGGCTTCAAGAGCTTAAAAATTATAAGCAACTTTTGTGCCTTTCTTGCCATAATCGTGCAAACACTATCGGTTCATTATGTGACAGAACTTCTCTTGTGAAAGGCAAGAGCCGCCATCCCTCCCAAAAAACAACAGCGGCAAATCACACCATAAAAAAACCTTCGAAAACGCAAAGACAAACACTTTTGACTTGGATTCAACCAGGTCTTGCAGGATTAATGGATGGCTCTGTCTCCACCCTTGCCCCCATTTTTGCCGCAGCTTTTGCCACGGGAGACACGCATCAAACTTTTTTGATAGGGCTCTCAGCTTCAATTGGTGCGGGACTTTCAATGGGTTTCACAGAAGCAGCCCATGATGACGGAAAATTATCAGGGCGTGGTTCGCCATTAAAAAGAGGTCTTGCCAGCGGCATTATGACAACATTAGGAGGACTAGGCCATACTCTTCCCTATTTGATCAACTCTTTTTATGTAGCGACAATTATTGCTTTTATCATTGTTTTTTTCGAACTCGGCGCCATCGTCTGGATTCAGAACAAATACATGTCCACTCCCTTTTGGCGCGCCTCTTTACAGGTTATCATTGGGGGAACTCTGGTTTTTGCGACGGGTATTCTTATCGGTAGTATCTAAAAAATCTTATCTGTAACCATAATTTAGATCTCAAATAAGCGCATGCCCCTAGGCATAAGCCATCATTGATGATGCCATTATTGAAAAATGCCATTGATGATGTTAGGTGGTGTTGTGGAATATTTTAAGTCAGTAAGAGATGATAAGCAAGCTCTGGGGACAACCTATATCCACACACCTTTATCGACTTGGTTTTATAGATATCTTTTGTTAAAGTATCATTTTCTTCTAGACCTCATATTTTGGAAATGCCTCAATCATGTCGCACACTGAAACCAACGCCCCTCTAAACAATCATCCTGTCTCTTCTCAATCTTCACATGCCCAGACTTTATTTGTTCAGCGTCTTGCACACGGACAAGGTTTAGAACTTCCTTGCTACGCGACAGAGGGTTCTGCGGGTCTTGATCTACGGGCAGCAATTGGAGAAGAAGAAACGCTTGTTCTTGCCCCTGGGCAGCGGGCACTTATTCCAACAGGTCTCATTTTTCATTTATCACTTGGGTTTGAAGCACAAATACGTCCACGCTCTGGCTTAGCCTTAAAACACGGCATCACATGCCTCAACACTCCAGGAACAATTGATAGTGACTACCGTGGTGAAGTCAAAGTCCTTCTTATCAATTTAGGCCAAGAAGACTTTTCCATCCAACGGGGCATGCGCATTGCCCAAACAATCATCGCCCCCGTATCCCAAGTTAATGTTTGCACCATTGAACCAGAGCAAAATACCCAAAGCCATAACGAGAGCCGTGGAACAGGAGGTTTTGGTTCAACGGGACACACTTAAGAAGCTCTGAAAAATCGCTACTCTCAAAATAACACATACTTATTCCAACCACTCTTTCACTGGAAATTCTTTGAGCTTTTAAATTGCAGAGGGAATGCGCATTTGCTTTCAAAGTTTTTGCACTAAACTCACCTCTAAACAAGCATCTCTCAATTACGTCTCGTGCGCTATACAAAACTTCATTATCACCAGATACCCCTCCCCCATAACAAAAACATTGGCATTAAACATTGAGAGCTCACACACCGCTGGTAATGTCGACAATCTGTACATCATATTGATTTATAATAATAATGAATTGTCTTGCAACTTAAATGAGAAATCTCAATACTGTAAGATTGTTTCATGGCAAGCCTATTTATATTAAATCAATCAAAAGCATGTTTCTCACATTCCAAACGTGGCTAGCATGCAGATAAAAACTGAAAAAATACCTACAATAAATAGCACTATCACAACATTGGGAAAAAAATATAAATACGATAATGGTGCTCGCTTGCTCTTTTGTTAAGCATAAAGATGGTGATGTTTGATAGGTTTTTTATTATGCTACGGGGGCTTTACCGTTATACCATTTATGAACACCGCCGCAAAAAAGGCTTTAAGATGTATTAAGATACACAACAATCGCCTCTGCTGTTTTCTTGATCGCACCTCTTGCGGCAAGATGAGTAGAGCTTAATCCTAAAAAAACCGATTCAATATATGAACCCCCTGCATAATATCAAACCCATACGTATTTGGTTTAATAAATCCACGGAACCCTCATCAATTTCACTCCATGACTTTGAGTAATATGCTTTGCTTCCTGCAACAAAGGCTGTTTTTTTATCACTAATCAGAAACATCGGCTGGAATATTAGCGTTTCCCGCATGGCTCGTTGTTACGGCATCCACACGCCCCACAACGTTACCACCCGCTCCATCGACAGCAGCATCCGCTACCCCTGTTGTTTTATTATTGATCCCACCTCTTGAGACAAGATTGGTAGAGTTTTGCAATCCTACAAGACCGATTTTATTATATCCAGCCATGCGTATTTGATTTAATAAATCGATGACAGTACCATAATCAATTTCGCTATCCGCTTTGATTAAAATTTTTGCCTCTAAATTTTGCGTAGTTTCCCTCAACAAAGCTTCTCTCAAAGCTGCTTGTTCTACAAGATGATCACCAATGTAAAGAGAACGATCTTTTTGCAACGTAACATAAAGAGGTTCATCAGACTGAACCACTGAAGGTGCTTGAGTTATAGAAGGAAGCTGAACGGAAATGACAGACGTTGCCAAAGGCGCTGCAACCATAAAAACAATAAGCAACACCAATACAACATCAATAAAAGGGGTCACATTGATTTCACTTTGCAACCCACTCTCGTCTATATCCCAATCATTATTAAGGCTTGCTTTCATTTTTTATGACTTTTCTGTTGTCTTTGTCTATCAAGTTCACGGCTCAAGAGCCTTTCAAGAGCAGCAGCGATATCGCCTAAATCACTGCGATAACCACTCAAAGCACGCATAAGGCTATTATACATAACAACGGCGGGAATAGCCACAAAAAGCCCAACAGCCGTTGCGAATAAAGCTTCAGCAATTCCAGGCGCCACCACATCAAGTCGCGTTGTTTGAGACTGAGCAATCCCAATAAAAGAGTTCATAATTCCCCAAACAGTTGCAAAAAGACCAACAAAAGGAGCAATTGCGCCAATAGTTGCAAGAACAGCACTTCCACATGCAACACGGCGTGTAGCAGCCAGCAAGCAGCGTGACAAAAGTGAATGAACCCTTTCTTTTAAACCTTCATGAACATCGCGAACCCTAGCATCGCGAACATCGCGGGAAACATCTTCATATTGATTGCTCTCCTCATAAAAGAGAATATCTTCAATCGTTTGTGCCCTTTCCCCTGTACTGGTTTTTTCACCAGAGCTTTCGTTTATCCCTTCAGGAGCAGAAAAATGAACCTGTTGTGCAGAAAGATACACCTCTTTAAGGACTTCTTTGAGAAAAAATACACCAGCCCCTTTGCTTTCTTTCAAGCTAGCTGCCAAACGCGTAAGAGTCTGAGCATTTAGAACCAATTGAAGTTCATGACGTACTCTTCGTTTTACCAAAGTGATCTCAACAATTTTCACAAAAGCAATTGTCCAAGACACAAGTGAAGCAAGTAACAAAATAATGATAACCGCTTTCACCACCCAATCAGCAGCCATAAACATAGAAAGAGGAGAAAAATCATGCGTTGTCACTACAGCAGACATATTATCTAAAGGTACTGTTTCAGATTCCATTTTTATCTCACATTCTTGTGCTCTTATCTTTATTTATGAGCTGGGTCGTCACCCCGCATAGCATCACTGTTCCAAAATGCCACGACCCTTTTAACGTCACTTGTGTATTCCTCTTAAGAAAGAAAACTTGATAAATCAAGTATAGTTTTATTCCACAAGCTCTCTCTTAATTC
The DNA here is from genome assembly GCF_042196865.1 of Bartonella sp. AC130YNZD. Classification (NCBI taxonomy): domain Bacteria; kingdom Pseudomonadati; phylum Pseudomonadota; class Alphaproteobacteria; order Hyphomicrobiales; family Bartonellaceae; genus Bartonella; species Bartonella sp. AC130YNZD. Next base: position 4,191 of record NZ_JBHIQZ010000008.1, on the reverse strand, counting down.
TAAAGAAATCACTCAAGAAATTTTTCTCTAACAATTCAACAAGTTTATCTTACCCAATCAATTTATTGCATAAATTAGGCAAAATGATAAACTTACAAGAAGTATCGCATATAATATTTTCATTTATAAGAATAATTTATCATCGTTCCTGTTAAATAAATCTCTCATATCGCAAAGCTTTTCTCATTTCAGCGGCTCTTTTAAATCCAACAAAATATTTTCTTACATGAAACAAGCAGCAAAAATATCATAAAACTCTTGAAGAAAAGGATACGCACATCTCTAACAACCAGTGCACTAAAGTACCTTCTATCCAAATAAAAATATACCTTTTTTTAAAAAAAGAACTATTGCAATATCTTAAACTAACCAAAAGTATCATGGGGAGCGCGTGTTGCCCCCAAATACATAGAGAGCAAAGAGCCGCAATATTATTTTCTTTTTCTTTGCTTCAAAAGCATAAAAATGACAGTACTTCTGCCGCAAACTCACAATAACCATGTTTTTGACCTGTCACAAGCCTAAAAAATAAACCTCAACACGCTTTTTAAAAACTTTTATAAAAACTGTGCCATGAGAAACTGAAGAATGGTGCTAAATTCTTGCAAAAGCATAAGACAATTTTCAACAAATGCGACCCTTTACAGACAGAGCATATCGTATAGGAAAGATTTATTTTATCAAAAACAGTTTTAAATTCGACAAAATGAAAGGAACCAAAAAAAGCTTTTGGCGTTACTCAAGCAGTGAAAATTTTCACTCCAATGCAAATGATCACTATGAACACACCAATACAAATATAATGAATCAAGAGGGAAAAATACCATGGCCCATAATAAAACAACACAGCACGATAAATCAGCCGTAGAAAAAGACCAACAAAAAGACCTACAAGGACAATTAGAAAAGTTACGCACTGAAATTTCAGGGATTACCTCAACCCTAACAGATCTTGGTGCAAACAAATTCAACGCCGCCAAAGACAAAGCAGAAAAACTATATCACTCAGCGAAAGAAAGTGGTGAAGACATGATGTCTCAAGCAAAAGACAAAATCAGTGATCTTGAACAAACCATGAATCAATGCGTTCGCAAAAATCCTGGCAAAAGCGTTTTGTTTGCCGCAGGGATTGGTTTTATTCTTTCTCAATTACTACGTCGTTAAGCAATGCATAAGTTTATCGCTCCTCTTTTAAACCATCTTGTCGGTGGAGGGCTTAAAAGCACAGTCAAGCAAGTACGCCTCCAAGCAATTTTCTATGGGTTTATTGGCATTTCATTCTTCATGTCTTTGCTTTTTTTATGTACCATCGGTTTTATTGCGTTATGTTCTGTTATGCAGCCTCTTGCCGCTGCTAGTATCATGTTTTTAATTTGTCTTTCTCTTGCGGGATTAGGTCTTATTATCAGTCGCATTCTCAAAACTTATCAACGCTATGACCAACAAAAAAAGACAGAAGAACAACGCCATAAACTCATGACAGATGCGACCGTTTCCAGCCTTGCAGCTCTCAGTCAACATCTCCCTTTTGCCAAATTGAGTGTTCCCATACTCGGACTTGCAACTTATTTTCTGTGGAAAAAAGATAAAAAAGACCGCTTTTCAGAGTAAAATATGTAAAACTGTCACTCTAAATCCCCCCTCAATGTGCTTTCTTTTATTATAAAAGAAAGCACATTTTTTTCCTCATAGCTTCTTTAGCTTCTTCAAGTGCCTGAAAAGAAATCCCCTTCATTTTGGTTAAAAGTTCCATAGAACCCTACACTCTCTTTCAGATTGCAACCCATGTTTCATGAACATGGCAACATGAGGCAAAGCTTACATTAAAAATTCTGGTTTAATTTGAAGCCATTTATTGTTTTTGAAGGCAAGGTGTTTTCAGCTTTACCTTTTCTCTATATTTTTATAAGCCTTTTTTTCATGACCAAAGGTCACGTCATCGATTTGAATTTATTCATATTTTTCTGAACACTCATGTTTGTTACAATGACTATTTTGTTTAGGGGGAAAAACGCGCTCTCCCATAGCGCTGTAGTAAGCAACCTATATGCGTAAGCGAGCTTTAAACACAACAATTTTCCATAACGAACGTTATTCACCAAGGACTGCGTGGATTATAATTAACTTTTTTCTGATAAGATTTGCAGTAGAATATTGTCTTGATTTTTAAATAGCGCTTAAGAGGACGCTTTATCAATAATGGTCAATGGGATTGTAGCTCCCGTGATCTCTTCGCCAATCTTCTGGTTGTTGAAATTGGCTCGACCATAAACCGTTTTGTGCTTTTTGAGCAGCAGATTGTAGAGTTTTATAGTCTGCGGGGGATGGAAAATGATGCTGATCTTTTGTCAACACCATCAACCCTTCTGCCAGCCCCAAACGTGCCAGATCAACTCCGTCAACAAAACATTGTGCATAATGAACCTGTTGAATGACACGTGCTTGCCGACAAGTAACCTTTTTATCCATTGTTTTTGAGACAAGCCACGCCGTAACAAAAGCACCGCATGGCCACTTAACTCCGTTGCGTGAGGCAAATTGTCGTGTTTCACAGCTTTCCACACCATATAATCGGATATCACGGATGATCTTTTTTCTCCATCCATCATCTACGAGCGTGATCATTTTAAAGGTCACACCACTTGTGACCTGTATAGCACCGGAATAGACCGGCACATTTTCTTCATAAAATTGTGATGCGATTGGTTCTGAATGCAATACCACATTTTGTTGGCTTGCGTCTTGTTGGTTTGCATAATCTATCAATTGTGACTTCGGATTTTGAACGGAGTTTTCTATTGTCTTTTCTGATCCTTTTAAAAAAGAATTTTGAGTAAGTTGTTCATTATTTTTAATTAAATAAAAGTATCCTAAAATAGTAATACAAATTAATACAATATATTTAGGCGCTGCTCGAAGATGTTTTAAAAGTATCATTTTGAATATTACTATATTTTTTGTTTATTAAATAATAAAAGATTAAATATTATTAATTTATCGATAGAAAAATTTATTTTTTTCATTTATATGATTCCTGAATAATATTTTGAATATTAATTTTTCTATCAACTTAAACATAAAGCGGGGAAATTTTCATGAAAAACATGAATAATTCGTTCAGTTGTGAACATACCTTACAAAAAACTATTCTATCCAACACACAAAAGAAATGGTTAACAGCAGCATTGATGTTGTTTATTACCTTCATCGCACTGAGTGAACCAGCATTTGCTGCAGGTGACTTCGGAAAAATTGAAGGCGCTCTTGATAAAATAATCTCAGCTTTAACAGGAAAAATTGCAACATCAATTGCCACCATTGCGGTTGCTGGTATCGGGCTTGCCTGGATTGCTGGTTATGTTGAAATGCGTAAAGCTTTTTTTGTTTGTGTTGGCATCGGCATTGTTATGGGTGCATCGCAAATTGTATCAATGTTGTCCAATTAAACTTTGCCTTTCAAAGCCATGAAAGAGCACGACAAGCTAACAGAAGATACGTTATTTCTTGCTTGCACGCGTCCCGCCATGATTGCAGGTGTGACGGTTGAAGCTATGGGATTAAATGGGATAGGAACGATGATATTGTTCATTATGGCGGGCAATATTTTTCTTCTAACCTTTGGTGTGATGTTGCATTTCATATTCAAGGAAATCCTAAAGCATGACCATAACAAATTTCGTATTCTTCTGACATGGCAAAAGACAAGTATTTTTGCCAGAAACTCTAGTCTATGGGGTGGGGGAAGTATTTCTCCATTACGATTAATTCGTAATTATGAGGAATTATAATGAATAGAACAGAGCGCAAACGTGAAAAGCTGCCAGAGGCGATCATTCCTTACGTGCGCCATGTTAACAAGCATATCATTGCGCTGGATTCACGCGCTCTCATGAGCGTTATTAAACTTGAAGGGATTAACTTTGAGACAGCGGATATTATTGATCTGAATGTGCTTCACGAGCAGCTCAATAATCTGTTTAAAAACATAGCGGATGAACGGATAGCGCTTTATAGCCATATTATCAGAAAGCGTGAAACGATTTATCCGGATGGAACTTTTAGATCGGCATTTGCCAAGCAATTAGATGATAAATATCGCGAGCGGATGATCTCACAGGAGCTTTATCGCAATGATCTTTATCTTTCGATTTTGTGGAATCCACACGTTGATCAAACGGATAAATTAGTGGA